>VXTA01000028.1 GCA_009837685.1 Chloroflexota bacterium
GAATTGATCGCCGCCACTAGCATCGTTTACGGAATCCCACTAGTCACTCGCGACCGAGTCATCCGACAATCAAAGCTGGTCCCCTTAGCAACGTGAATGCTCCGCGTGGCATACCCGCAACGCGGTTCATCGCTCTCTTGATCATGTGCATCTTGGCAAGCACGATCCTATTTGCCGGATGCAACACTGACGACGAACCCGCGGCATCATCCACGGGTGCGAAAGTTGACAATGCCCCAACTGTCTACTCCGGCGAAGAATCATTCCAAAACCGCTGCGCCGTCTGTCATGGACAACAAGCCGACGGCACCCAAACTGGCCCGCCCCTAGTCAACCGACTCTACGAAATCGGACACCACCCCAACTTCTCCTTCCACAACGCCGTCAACAAAGGTGTGACCGCGCACCACTGGAACTTCGGCGACATGCCGCCGATACCCAACGTCGAACCCGCCGAAGTCGACGCTATCATCTGCCACGTTCGCGACCTCCAACGAGCCGAAGGCATCGCCGCCGGCGAACCTTGCTGAACAGACCGAACCCCAACGATCCCTGCTCGGTACATTAAAGCAAGGACGTGACCAACTTCCGAAGTTGCGATCATAATGCCAGCACCATATGAGCGAAGAACCAGACCTCTTGACCCCCGAGATCGAGATCGTCTGGATCAACGCGACAAGCCACAAATGATCGTGACTCCGGGCATGAGGGGCCCACGCGTCATGGTCTACATGCGAGGCGACTTGGGACGCGCTCTCAAAGTGATCGGCGTTGTGCTGTTCGGACTGTTCACGTACGTCCGCTTCTCATCATCCACCCCGCTCTTAACCTTCATAGTAGCGATCTTCGCTATAGCTGCAATCGCAGTGGTGTGGTCTAGCACGATCGGAACATTGAATAGACTGGACTTCGTCAGGGCGAACGAGTTTGCAAAGCCTGATGAATTCGTCCGAGGTGCGAAACTCCTCCACGCGACTGAAGTAATCACCGCAGCCCTATGGGTGATTTGGCTCGGGTTCTCGTTCGGGATGTTTGACTGGATCCCAATCGCCATAGTCGCCGTAGTCGGTGTAGTCGCGTTCATCCAAAGGTGGAGACTCACGAAAATGAGTCAACCGCGCAACGTATGGGAAAGATGAGCCGTCACCGTCACCTGATCGGTATCGAAACCACCATCTCCGTATACTCGCCAGGTTGAGATTTCGGCTCTATCGAACCGCCGTGCTCCCGAACGATGTCGTTAGCGAGACTTAGGCCCAGTCCAGTCCCTTTGTCCGTCGGCTTCGTGGTGAAGAAGGGATTGAAAATCTTACCCATGATGTCCGGTTCGATACCTGTTCCGTTGTCCCTAACACGGATCTCTAAACGGTCACGTCTCCGTTCAGTCTGCAACCAGACTATCGGAAGATAGTCGTCGTACCCATCGCCGACCGCAAGCCGCTTCTCATCGGTGGCATAGCAAGAATTGTTGACCATGTTCAAAACCACCCGGCCAATATCCCCAGCGATCACTGTTACTTCGCCCGCGTTCGGATCCAGATCCTCCTGAATGATCAGCTGTAACTCGGGATGCATCGCCTTAGAACCGTTATAGGCCAAAGAGGCGAATAAGCTGACAATCTCGTTGATGTCGGTCGACTCGAACTTGCCCCCACTCCCGCCGAGACTGAGCATGTCGTTCACGATACGATCCGCTCGCAGGCCATGTGCTTCGATTCGCATCAGATTCGAGGCTATGTCGTCGACTATCTGTCCGACAGCCTTACGATCCTCGTCGTCGAGTTCCTCAATAGTCTCTCTGAGCTCGACAAGCAACTCATCAGTCGCTTCCGAGAAGTTACGCATAAAATTCAGTGGATTCTTGATCTCATGTGCGACTCCAGCCGTCAATTCACCCAACTCGGCGAGCTTCTGACGCGTTACTATTTGATCCTGCGCCTGATGAAGCTGCGCCAGCACCTCTTCAAGTTCATCGTTCTTGGCTTGCAGATCACTCGCCAATTTCTCGACCAGATTGAGGCGCACAACACGTATCGAGCGTTGCCTCAGCTCCTCGAGCGAATCGGCGATCGCCGTAATCTCGTCTTCACCTTCCATTGGGACCTTGTAGTCCAAATCTCCCTCCCCCATCCGGCGGATCCAGACCTCCATTGCGATTGCGCGAATCCCGGTTGTAATCGCGCGAAGTATCGTCAGAACACCTACAACCGTTGCTAACCCACCGACCGCAAGTAGGATGTTTCGCCAAGTTGCTGACCCATCCGCTGCCTCACCGCGGACATCGTTAAACGCGAAAAAGACGAGAGCAGTGAACACCGCTGCGAGCAACGTCCCTGCGATGATCCCTAAATTGAGTTGGTTGCCCTGTCGCCGGGGACTGAATAGCCCAAGTTTGAGGAAATCCGACTCTATCTTCATGTTTTGTCTTGGCTAGTCGCGTAGCCTTGGGGCGGAACGATGTCTTGCCCATGTTTATCCAGATGCTTCTTGTCACGCAAAGAGCATCGCTGTCGCTGTTAACAATTATCCGATAGATCGAGTCCGTTGTAGGATACTGATCGTCACTCTAGCAAGCCCGCCGGATGGGAAGCGGTGCGCTAAGTAGCCACTTGGATAACAGGTATTGAGCACAGGACAACAACCCCAAAAACCGCATGTGAGGCCTTCGACGGGCCAACACCCAAGGCGGCTCACGGACATCCGTGAAGCGTCCGGTCGCCATGCCGTCGAGGTAGGTCAAGTTACTGGCGGTGGCTATCTCACCGACATGCAAGGCTTCGCGTTGCCCCTGATCTTCGTGATGATCGTTTTGATGGTGACAGCGTTCAAATTCCTCTTGCCTGATCCCTTCCCAGCCCCATTAGCGGTGATCGGCCTGTTGGCGGCGCTCGGCGCTCTTGGTAGCGGAGTGTTTCTGTCTTACCTTGGTCTACGCAACGCCCAAACGGTTGACTACATCGACGTGTCAAGGCTGAAACGAACTTCGATGTTCCTTCACATCGTTGAAGCAGTGTTGATCGTTGCTTGGCTGAACTGGCTAATCGAGATCGTGGCGATGACCGGGGCAATTTCGGGTCCGATTTTCTTGATTGCCCTGATCATGATCATCGCACTTAGAATTCGCCGCGGCCGACTAACACGCCGGCGACAGCTTTGGGAACGTTGATCCCCCTACGCTTCACGCAGTCTGGCTCAAGAGACGAAAATCAATCAAACATCCCCCGCCACTCGGCATCGTCATGCCCGCGCTTGCTGGGGTAATCGAAGAAGTAGTATTGCTGGCGGGATGGGACGGTTGGATCGGGTGCGAAGCGGTGGCGCCATTTGGGGAGTTCCTTGGCGTAGCGCTCTTCGGCGCGGGAGATGGTGTCTTCGTCGATCTCTACGCCTAGGCCGGGACCGGATGGTGGTGTCAGAGCGCCATCGTCGTAGGTGAAGGGTTCGGTGATTATGTCTTCCGACGGTGGGAGGAGTTTGGTGTAGGCGGAGTCGACAGGCCAGATGAAGTTTGGGGTGGCGGTCACGAGGTGGAGTTGCGCGGCGGTAGCGACGCCGGTCTCGCCGGGTGAGGAGTGGCACGAGACCTTCAATCCACCCGCCTCCGCAATCGCCGCACACCGCTGAGTCTCCAAAAATCCCCCGTTTATGACGACATCTAGGTGGATAGCATCGCAGGCGCGGTGCATTATCAGTTCGAGGATCTGCTCTTTAGTAGTGCGAGCGGGCCCGTCGCAGAGGATGGGTATGTCGGTGTGTCGGCTGACTTCGGCGAGGGCTCGGACGCTTGTCGAATCGACGGGTTCTTCAACGTGTGAAGGGTCGTAAGGCTCCATTTTGCGGAGCATACGAATAGCTTCAAGTTGCGAGTACGAGCCGTTGCAATCGTAGCCAAGTTCGATGCGTGGTCCAGCAGCTTCGCGGGCGGCAGCGACGCATTCGATGTCGAACTCCGGGTTCAGTCCAATCTTGATCTTGAACGATTTGAATCCTGCGGCAACCGCACGTTTGACCTCATCTGCGCACTTGTCAGGCGGTTTGGCCCCCATCCAGTAGCGAGCTTCGACGCGGTCGCGATACTTGCCGCCGATAAGGTTGTAGATCGGTTGGTTAGCAGCCTTGCCTACGATGTCCCATAGGGCTTGGTCGATGGATCCGGTGATGTTGAGATTGGACGATGCGCTTGTGTCGAGCAGGTGTCCGAGCTTGGTCGTTACCTGGCCCGTAAGGTTCATGCCGCGCTCGATCGAGTTGATGTCGTGCGGATCGCGTCCGACGAGCTTCGACTTAATCTGTTCAAAGAGACGTTGGTCGCCACCAGCACCGATACTGGTCTCGCCCAACCCGGTGATGCCTTCGTCGGTATCGATGAAGATGATCGTCTTGATGGCGGCGAATCGCGAGCCGTACCACATCGTGACTGGCTCGTGCTTGCCCAGCGTCGAGAGTGGGATGCAGATGTTGCGGGTGCGGATGTCGGTGATTTTCATCCCACGTAGTTCCACGGGTTTATGACTTCCACGCCGGTTTGTTGGAAATCCTTAACGTTGCGGGTCACTACATTCGCACCGACTGATTTGGCGATCGCGGCGATCATGCGGTCAGGCTCTTTGACCTGTACTCCAGCGCGTTGTTGGGCCTGGCGAATCAACGCGTAGTCTTTAGTCGCTGCCCGATTGAAAGGCAGAATCCGTTCGTTGAAATCCAGCAGAATCTTTTCTAGTGCGGTGGCGAATGCGTCTTTGCGTCGCCCCTTGGGCATGTTTTCGAAGCCGAATCGCAATTCGGCCTCTGTAATGGTGGTCAGATAGAGAAGATTTTCATCAGACTGTGCGAGCCATTCGTCGACGGAGGGGTCTAAGTCCGTGCTCAATATTTCCGAGACAACGTTTGTATCTAGGATGAAAATCGATATGCCTCACTCGAACCTCGGCGGTTCTCGACCCGGACCTCTGGGAGGCAGTTCGAGATCGATGCCGCCCACAGGATCTACGATTTCTCGAATGCGCCTGACTAGATCGCTTTTGTATTGACGGGGGGCTTCGGCAGTTTCTGTTGCTTGAGCCAAGGCGTGGCAAAGGATTTCGGTTGCCTCAGCTTCTATGGTGCGACCATTTGCTGAGGCACGGTCGCTTAGTTGTTTTTCGACTTTTTCATCTGCAATGCGGAGAGTGACTGTGACCACGGCGACACCTCCTATCTGAATAACTTGATCTGTGTTTATCAGGCTATCACTTGGCTTGGAAATGCGGCATTACGCCTTCGGCGAAGCGGTGCATTTGCTCTAGGGTCGCAGATTCGGGCATGCCCATGCCGGTGATGCCGATGTTGACTTCTTCGAGGCCGGGGTAGCGCTCCTGGACTTCGAGGAGCTTTTCGGTTACGAGGTCGGCGGGGCCGGCGAAGAAGCCGCCGGATTTGGCGTCTTCGTCGATCGTGGGTAGGTCGGCGGTTAGGAGTTGGGCAGGATCGTTGGAGTTGATAGCGGCTACTTGGGCGTCGGAGAGGCCGCGTACGAAGCCGAGGGGCCCGAACATCTTGACGCGTTCTTCGGCCCACAGGCGGGATTCTTCGATGGCTTGTTCGGGGGTGTCGGCGATGTAGACGGAGAAGGAGATGATGAGGTCGCCGCCGAGTTCTAGTTCGCGCCCGTGTTCGGCTTGGACTTCTTGCCATTTGTGGACGACGACGTCGGATGCTCCGCCGGGCGCGGCACCGCCGCCGATCATGCCTTTGATGCCGTATTTGGCCATGAAGTTGAGGCCGCGTTCGGATGCGGAGACGACGGGTTGCCACCACTCGACGGGGTATTTCGGTCGTGGAACGAGGGTGATTTCTTCGAGTTCGTACCCCCGGTAGGGGACTCGTGGCGGGATTTCGTAATGCTTGCCGTGGTGGGAAAATGCGGGTTCGTTGAAGGCTTTCCACATGACGTCGACCTGTTCTTCGAAGAGTTCGCGATTGGCGTCTTGGTCGATGATGGGGTTGCCGAATACTTCGACTTCGCGGGAGTGATAGCCGCGGCCGATGCCGAAGCGGACGCGCCCGTCGGTGAGGATGTCGGCGGTGGCGTAGTCTTCGGCGAGGCGGAGGGGGTGCCACATGGGGTTGATGTTGAATCCGCAGCCGAATCGGAGGTCTTTGGTGACGTGTGGGAGGC
>VXTA01000217.1 GCA_009837685.1 Chloroflexota bacterium
CCCTTTATAAGGATCTTGTTTTGGCGCGCCGTTCTAGCAAAGGCGGCTCGGTAGTTCGGCAATGGGCAATAACAGCGTTCTGCCCCAATTGTTTTGGAATTCATGGTCTCGAACAGAGTGACCGGAGCCAGCTCCGTTGTTGCGGGAAACGGTATCCGCTTTATAGCGGAACCTACACGCGAAAAGGATACAGTTGCCCACACTGCGGACAAAGATCTAACCACACTGAACTCCAATCAGGGAATGCTCCTCGTCGCCTCCTTGCGATTGAAGAAACCCGCGATGGATCGCCGCGGAGGATTAGGCAGCCCGATCCAACTGATTTGGAGCTTCTCGACGATGCCAGACGGCACCTCGTCAAACACAAACACGAGATCGACATCCCGAAATATGAATTTGAACGGGACCGCGTGGATTCCAGACCCGTAAGTTACGGGGTACAACATCTCCGTCAACTGTTCACAGACCGACAAATCGCTCTGTTTGGCCACGCGTTCAGATGGCTCGAAGAAAACCTGAGTGCAGACATTCGCGTAAATCAAGCACTCCGGTTGGCGCTATCCAACGCATTGGCCACGAACAATCGTCTTTGCAGCTACGCTCGCGACTACGGTCGCCTAGCCCCGTTGTTCAGCCTCAGGGGTTACGCACTACCTGCGATGCCCGTAGAACTGAACCCGTTCCACGTTTCGGCCGGACGGGGAACTTTGAAACGGAATTTCGATCGCGTTCAACGATCCTCGGCCAAGGTTTTACAGCGACACTGTTGGGATACAACCTCAGGTGAAGTCCGACGATTCGTTGCCGATTATAGTGCCGGTGTTCAAGAAGTCGAGGTCTCGTGCGCACCAGCACATGCGATCGATAGCACACTTTCACGGCCTCAAGATATCTGCATATTCGATCCGCCTTATTTCGACAACATTGCGTACAGCGAGCTGTCAGAGTTCTATCGCGGGTGGTGGGCCAATAACGAACTTGGCGGTACCCCTTTGGCACCAAATGGACACGATCCGATCGGATCTTTCGGCCACGCGCTGGCCAAGGAGATCAAACCGATGGTAGATGCGCTAAATCCAAATCGTCCGCTCGCATTTAGCTATCATTCCGCGACTCGCGACGCTTGGGAAGCGATCGGTGTTGCACTAGATGATCTCCAATTGCTGGTCACAGCGTTGTGGCCGGTGAAAACTGACTCGCATATGGGATTACACGCCGCCGACGGCAACTGCGAATGGGACATAATCGTCGTTTGCCGAAAGCGTTCGGTATGTGAGAACTCCGAATTTACCATCGCGTCCGCGGACGAGTGGATCGAACGCTTACATCCCCTTTTTGTGCGAGATTCGGATCGCACCAACATGAATTTAGCCATACGGATGGCAATGGAACGATTCGGCGTGCCAAACACCATGGAGAAGATATGAACGCTACCCAGTGACAGCAAATGATCGAAACTCGAAGTGAACCTACGGACCGGACGGTCCGTTTGTGGTGCAAGGACCAATGGCGTGACTTTCCCGTCGAGCGGGTCCCCGTCGACGCTTTGCTATTAAACGCGGACAATAGGCGATTCGCCGCTGAACGGACGTTGATGGAATCGAAACTCGGTCACACTCTCGATCCGGAGAACTCCGAAGAAGACGAGGTCTCCGTGATTTCAATCCTGCTGGACACTGGCTGCGATGTTGACGGCAACCTTGTTAAGGGGGTGCCTTCTAGAGACTACGAGCTGCTGAAATCTGATTGGATGCGCCGTAAACAGGCTACACCGTTTTGGATCAGACCAGATGGGACGGTGCGGAATGGTAATAGGCGTCTAGCAATGCTCAAGCGGCTAAGACTTGATGGCATTACTGGGACGGAGTGGGTTGAAGCCGTCATTCTCAATCCTAACCGCCCCGACAACATTGATGAGCACGACCTGTTCGAAATGGAACAGCGAGAGCAGCTGACTGAAGATTTCAAAGTTCGCTACACGGACATGAATCTGCTCCTGACGCTTCGTCAGGCGGCGATCGATTCAAGCATCGACTGGTTCGATCCCGAATCAATTGTCAGCGTGGCAGGAGAGCTGCAAGAAGTTGCGGGAGGTAGCCAATCCTACGCAACAATTCAATTGCGTGCTATCAAATACATGGATGCGTATCTTGCGGACGCGGATGCGACAGGTCAGTACCACAAACTACTTAGGCAGGTCGAGCGGTTCCGAGACATTGGAAAGATCATGTCTTGGGTCGAGGAGGACTACCCAGACGATTTAACAGACATGCTGCAGTTGATGTTTGCCGCCGTCCGAGCAGGCAATCCTCACGGGGATATTCGGATTATCAGGAAGATGTTCCTCGAAGAACGCGACCGTTACGAACGTCTCGTAAACCAAGTGGTGCAAGATGAGCAGGAATGGGAGCAGTCGGGTGCACGCGGGATCGGCGATCCTGACCTTTCTTCTGATTTGGACGAAGAAGAATACGAAGATGAGATCGAACAAGCAACGCCCATCCAGACTCCCGGTTATCCGCAGGAACAGGTCAAAAGGCGAATCAAAAACGCAATCGATGGCTACGAGGCTAGTCAACTCGAAGTCGTCGACACCCTTGAGCAGATAATCAGCCGGGTGCGCATCCTGAGTAACGCATCGGAACGCCTTTCGGAAACGTTGCGTGGACCACGGGGAGATGAAGCGAAAAGCATGCTCTCGGAGATCTTTGATTGGGCGGACGACACGAAGGGAATGTATTAAGGGTTGTGAAACCCAGCCACGTAACAGTCGAGGTAGATGGTGACGAATTAGTCGTCATCCAACCGAATCTCACAACCAACCGCAGAGCCCGCATGATGTTTGGCTCGATGCTCGGTTCGAGGCCGATAACCGACGGTTGGCGCTGTTTTCCACGTCAAGGCACGACGGATGACCTTGCAGTCAGGATTCACACGTTTCTAGAACGGGAAGGCTGGTCAGTGATCCTGACCGGATCCGCACGCACAGCCGTGGAACGCGCGGTGGAACGTAAGCGTAGTTTCCAACGAACACATCAAGCTGCCGAAGAATTTCGCTCTGGGCATTCCCCGCTACGGGTCGCGCAGGTGCTTGAAACGCTAGCGGATTTTGGTTGGGACGGAACCCGGCGTCGACTCCTCGATCACCAAGAACGCGGCGTGTTACACGGGTTGACGGCCGTTAACGCGGCCAATTTTTCCGTACCTGGTTCTGGGAAAACGGCCACAACGCTCGCCATTGCGGCAGCGCATTTCCAAGCAAACACGGTCGAGCTACTCGTCGTCGTCGGCCCCCTAGCGTGTTTCCAACCGTGGGAAGCTGAGGCCGCAGCCGCGCTCAATGGGATAATTGAAACCCGCAGAGTACGTGGCAACCGCAGGCAGCGCCACGAAATCTACCAATCAGTGCAGCCACGCCAAGTTTTGCTTCTTAGCTATGCCACATCAGCCTCAGATCGTTTGCGGTTAACTGAACTTTGCGATTCATTCAAAACGATGTTGGTCGTGGATGAGTCGCACCGCATCAAGCGTTTCAACGGCGGTGTGTGGGCGCCGGCTCTACACGAAATCGCAAGACACGCAAGAGTGCGGATTATCCTTTCAGGAACTCCGATGCCGCACAGTGGGCGCGACTTGTACAGCCAGCTCAATGTTCTTTGGCCTGCCGCAGAGTTAACAGGACCACGAGATAGATTCGCAGCTGACGCCGAGCGTGACTTCGGGCAAGTGCTGCTGCGCATTCAACCCTTCATGTTGAGAACTCCGAAAGAAGCGCTCGGGTTGCGACCGTACGAGGTAATTTGGCACGACGCCGATCTACAAGACACACAAAAAGACATTTACGATCTGATCGCGAGCGGGTTTAGACGTCGGATCGAACAAGCCGACGATTGGACGGACAAGATCGACTCTCTGAGGCGTGGGCGACCAATCCGTCTTTTGCAAGCGGCCACGAACCCGGACACCCTCAATGGCTCGGACCGTCAATATCGTTTGCCGAAATTGGAGAACCCCAACCCGACATTGATGGAACGCCTGGCTACGTACGAGGAGCGGGAAACTCCGGCCAAATTTAAAGTCGCTCTGGGAATAATTGGTCCGATAATTGAAGGTGGCGGAAAAGTGGTGTGTTGGAGCAATTTCATATCGAATCTCGACCAGTTCGCCGCGCACGTTCGGAACCGGATTTCCGTCCCGGTCTTTCAAGTCGATGGGAGATTACCTGTTGGTGACGAGGCCGAATACGATAGCCCGGACCCTGTCGGTCAGCGCCCTCGAGAGATCGAAACACGAGAAAGGATCATTACGCGATTTCTGCGCGTGAAAGGTCCTGCAGTACTTATAACGAATCCAGCGTCCTGTTCTGAGTCAATCTCGCTCCACCATGGTTGCCACAACGCCATCTATCTCGACCGGACCTACGATTGTGCATTGTTCTTGCAATCTATCGACCGTATCCATCGCCTCGGACTTTCGTCTGACGCAAACGTTTCGATCCACATCATTAGGTCGACGATAGATGGTCTGCCGACCATTGACCACCTCGTGGAAGCTAGTTTGCTACGAAAAGAAGAAAAAATGCGGCGTCTCTTGGAAGGCGCTGAACTCGCACCGTTAGGCCAAGACGCCGATCCATTGACCGAGGCTGACGGGGATGACCATGATCTCGAAGCTTTGATGCGTTATCTGTTAGGGGAAGAGGCTCCTTTAGAATGACGCTTCCAGCGGGCACTTGGCTCACTGGCCCTCGGTTGGACCGGCTTGCAACGGCGTTGCAGATAATTGGTGCGAACGCACCCGGTGCACCTAGGGAGACCGCGGTCAGGCGGATTTGGAGAAAATGCGGAGGGAGCCACGAAGAATCAGAGCAACTGTTGAATTTGCTCGCATCGCTGAACCTGTTCCACGTCGATGAGGACTCAGTGAGGCGCGCTAATTCGGGCAATCCAGTTGCACGTAGCCTCCGGTCAGGTGACTATCGACTACTGGGCTTGACGATTATTCGAGCCGGATTGTTCTCGGATCAAGCTCGCGCATTGCTAGAGATTGGGAACGTAGATGCAGAAGGGGATCTTATCTGCTTACCTCGAATAGCGCAATCCGTCGCGCCACAACTTGTTGGGCTCCTGTCTCGTTGGCCCGAATTTCAGTCAAGGCCGTTGGTTTGCATCCCATCGAATGTAGTTGGCGAACTCTCAACCGTTTGGGCACTTCGCATGGCCGAAGCGAGCGAACCCTCATGGATCAGCAATAGACGTCGAATCGGTCAAAGGGCCGAACTCTATTCGTTCCAGCGTGAACGAAGCATAACTCAGAATCCTTCGTCAATCGCCTGGGTTTCCAAAGACTCCGACAGTTTCGGCTGGGACATTGAAGATCGAACCACTACGCCTTACCGTCGTATTGAAGTGAAGGGAAGCGGCGCAGCATGCCCGGTGTTCTTCCTATCGCAGAATGAATGGAATCAGGCCGCACTATATGGATCGAATTACGAGGTACAGTTTTGGGGCAGTATCGATCTTCAAAGGGAACAAGCGAACGAATACGCTTCGCTCCGGGCGGCCGGTTTCCCAATCGTAATTTCAAACATACGATCCAAAATTACGGCGGGTGAATGGAGTGCCACTCCCGTGCAGTGGCGAATCGCCAGGAACGAAGCTACTAATTAGACCAGACAACAACTAAAATTCGACCGAATCCACCACAACCCTGAATTTAGGTCTCAAATCCCTTGTTGAGCCTTACCAATTGGAAGTTCAAATAGGTCGGCAACAATGAACCTGCAGTTAACCCAATCGATACCTTAGACAACAGTTCGAGATCCAGTTTGATTGGGATCATGACACCAGTGCAACTCAATGTTCCCAAGACGCGACCTTGGTGGATCAAAGACAACTAAACTTGGCAGCTACTCAAAGCTTGAAAACCGATTCGAAGACGGTTCCACCAATAGTAAAGGGGTGGTTCACCAAATCCTAGCGGACACCGTCTGTGGCAATTTCCGCTCGAATACTGTAGCCACTATATTGGGATAGACGATCCGTTTGACGGAGAAGACGAAGCGAGACGCAGGAGCCTGCACCGTACCACGATACGGGCCCCCCACAACCCCCAGTTCAGACAACTTTTTGAACTTGTTCAAAAACT
>VXTA01000072.1 GCA_009837685.1 Chloroflexota bacterium
CGTCAGGCATGTGTCGGCACGGGCGATCATGTAGTCGCCATGTCCGCCATGCCTGCCGTAGCCGTGCGTCAAACGCTCCATCCCGGTGCAAAGCTGTGACCAGCCTTCCCTGCACATCCGGCAGTTTCCACAGCCTTCATAGTGGTGCTGCAAGATGCGGTCCCCGACCTGTAGACCTTCGACCCCTTCACCTAAGACTGCCACTTCGCCGCACGGCTCGTGACCTGGTCGCACAGGATCGCGTTCCGCCTCTTCCTTTGGCATCGGCACACGGTACCGATGCAGATCAGACCCGCACATCCCAGACGAACGCATCTTCAGCAGAACGTAACCGGGACCGCGCTCTTCAACGGGGTAGTCGATGACTTCAGAGCGTTTGTCACCTAGAAATCTGATTCCGCGCATTGCTTCACCTCAGAGGAACGATGCCGTTGCAATCCTTAAATCATTGACTTTGCATGTGTCGATGCGTGAAGTCTACCCTGCAAATTACAATCGGCACACGTTTGCAAATAGAATGCGTTGAAGTTGACGTAGCAGAATGGAGATAGCCGCCAAATGACAGCAACCACCACGCGCTTCAGTTACGAGGGATTGTTCTCGGAGAGGTCGGAGGACACACCCATCAACACTGTCCCTCATGCGGAGTACGACTTCGCAGTTGCGTACCCGGCGCCCGAGACGTCGCCGATGGACGGACTGATCGGTGCATTGCAGACGGCGATGGATTCGCGTGGCGACGAGATTGCGCGTCATATGGCCTACTACCCGCAACCCGCAGGTTCGCCGGAGCTACGAGAATATGTGGCTTGGAAACTCGAATACGACCGTGGTTTCAAGGTCGACATCGACGACATCCTGCTGACTGCTGGTTCTGGTGAGTCGATAGGACTCGCGATTCAGGCATTGACCAATCCCGGCGACACCGCAATCACGGAGCATTTTGTATACAGCGGGACGCTTGGACAGTTGCAGCGATTCGGAAACACTGTCTACGGCGCCGAGACCGACGATGAAGGCTTGGTTCCAGAAGCCGTGGATGAACTCATCACAAAGCTCGACGCCAAGGGCAAGAAGCCGAAGATGATCTACACCATTGCCGAGCACCAGAACCCGATGGGTCCGACGTTGCCGGTCGAGCGCCGTGAAGCCCTATTGGAGATTGCTCATCGCCATGGCGTACCGATCCTCGAGGACGAGTGCTACGTTGACCTCCGTTTCGAAGGGGAGATGCAGCCCGCGTTTCGAACACTGGACGACTCCGGTATCGTCATTCACGTCGCTTCCTTCTCCAAGTTGTTGGCTCCAGGCTTGCGGATGGGTTACATCACGGCTGCGCCTGAGGTTTTGAGGCGTTCGATGAGCTGTAAAGTCGGTTCTGGTCCCAATCAGTTCGCGAGCTACGCGATCGAAGGCTTTTTGCGTAACAGCCTTGATGACCACCGGGCGCGTTTCAACCCGTTGTTGAAGCAGAAGCGGGATGCGATGGATCAGTCGCTGAACGACCACTTCTCGGATATTGGCGCTTCGTGGTCGAGGCCGGAGGGTGGTTGCTATACGTGGTTGACGATGCCGGAAGGTACCGATATTACGTCTCCGCGTGACGAGATCTTCGCTGAGGGCGTTGGGTACAACGGGGGAGTGGGGTTTGCACCTAACGGGGACGGTCAGAATTGTGCGCGTTTATGTTTCGCGTTTGAGACGCCGGAGAAGTGCTACGACGGCATCGAGAAGCTGGCGGGGCTGTTCGGGAAACGCGGGTTGATGTGAAATCCATTGTGTGACCTCGAGTCTGTTACGTAAAACGAGCCTGTTTGCAAAACCTTCCAAAGTTGTCGGAGTGATGCGTGGTTTCCGGCTTCTCGCTTTGGCGGTCGCATTTCTATTGGCGGTGCTCGCTTTGTACCCGACGCATGATTCAGCAGGAACGCATGCGCAAGCGGAGACGCTGACCGATAGGCAGATACTCGAGGCCTTATACAACGCGACGGACGGTCCGAATTGGACAGACAGTAGGAACTGGAATACAGCCGCTGATTTAGCTACTTGGTCCGGCGTCAACACGGACGATCAAGGTCGCGTCGACATCTTGAATCTCTCCGGAAACCAGCTTACGGGCGAGATACCGCCCGAACTCGGCAAACTCCCTAGCTTGATCTCTCTGGATCTAAGCAACAACCAGCTTTCAGACGAGATACCGCCTGAACTCGGCGACCTCACCAACCTGAACTGGCTGTATCTCGATGGCAACCGGCTTACAGGCGAGATACCGTCCGAATTGGGCGGCCTCACCCTGAACTATCTGGATCTCAGCAACAACCAACTTTCGGGGCAGATCCCATCCGAACTCGGCGACCTCACTGGTCTGAGGATGCTGCATCTATACGGCAACCAGTTTATTGGCGAGCTGCCGGATCTGAATACGTTGAGCCACTTGACACATCTAAGCTTGGGCGGCAACGACCTCGAAATCAGCTGGTCGACGTTCGAATCGGGAGGTGCTCTAGATCTCGCTTCCGAATCCCGTTGGAATAAACCCAATAACGACCGATCGCTGTTATTCCTGTATCTCCAAGAAGGCGGTCTTGCAGGCCAGATTCCAGAATGGATCGGTGCTAATCACACCGAATTGAGGTGGCTCTGGTTGCATGACAACGCTCTAACCGGGGATGTTCCGAAGAACTTCGGCGATCTGAGGGATCTGGAAAGCCTGCGTCTGCACGGCAACATGCTGACCGAGCGCTGGGAGTCTAGGGCCTGGTGGCGTGAGTTGAAAGACCTGACCGTGCCCACCGATCGCTTCGTTGACGAAGGAGCAACGCTTTCGATCGCTGGTGAGTCGTCCATATTTCTCAAACTAGTGCTGCCGCCCAGCATTGACCCGATGCGAACCCATGTGAGATGGTTCCGGGACCCGGACCTTCCCCATGACTACCTTCCCTACGACAATCAACTGCCGCCGCATACTAGAGCAACCTTGATCGTCAAAATCGTCAAAGATTCAGGAGCCAACATCATCATCGAACTGCAAGGCAGTCTAGAAGAATCTGTGGATGGTGTACAGAGCATCCCGGCCGTTGTCTGTCTGCATGTATCTTCAACATTCGCGAGCGAGGAGCCTGCGCTGCTCACGCACGACGATGACGGCTGGAGGGTCCTGACCACCGCCGGACAGCCTGCCAAATTCGCCCAGCCCGTGGGTGAAGGCGCGGCCTGCGGTACATCGCTGGAAGAGCCTTCTCCGCCAGATACTGGTGGTGCCGCACCGATTGTTCGTTGGTTGCTGATTCTCGCGATTATTGGAGTTGCGACAACTCTAGCTGGAGCGTCACTAGCGAGAGCGTTCAAGCCACGCAGGTCGATGTAGTCCGCTCCCTGACTCTGATGACGGCTAAGGTTAGGGGGCCGCGTGAAACCCCTCAAGCAACGCAACTTCTTCCGAGTTGCCAATGTACATCGGCGTGCGGTGATGTAGCTGATCTGGCTGGATATTGCGAATAGGGGTAGTGCCGTCGCTTGCCGCGCCGCCGGCTTCTTCGGCTACGAAGGCTAGCGGTGCGCATTCGAAGAGTAGGCGGAGTTTGCCGCTCGGACTGCGTGTGTCGCCGGGGTAGGCGTAGATGCCACCTTTCATCAGGTTGCGATGGAAGTCGGCGACTAGGGCACCGATGTAGCGTCCCGAATAGCCCTCAGACTTTACGTGTTCGACCCAGTTGAGATCGGGATCGTTCCATTTCCCGGAGTTGCCTTCGTTTGCGGAGTAGACGTGTGACGAGCCGTGCGATCGGATGTTCTCGTTAGTCAAGAGGTAGTCGCCGAGTGTCGGGTCTAGTGTGAAGAAGTGGACACCATCGCCCGAGGTGTAGCAAAAGATGGTGGATGAGCCGTAGAGCACGTATCCCGCGGCGAGCATCTCGTTGCCCGGTCTCAGGATGTCGGCTTCACCGGCCGGGACACCTTCGCTGAGGCGGCGGTAGATGCCGAAGATAGTGCCGATGGGTGCTGCAACGTTGATGTTGCTGGAGCCGTCTACAGGATCGAAGACGACGGCGTACTCGCCGGTGGTCGCCGCGTTGCCGCAGTCGATCATTCCAGCGTTCTCTTCGGAACTCATGGCACAAACGAGTCCAGTCAAGAGCAACGCCTCGGCGACGACATTGTCGCCGATTACATCGAGCTTCTGCTGTTCGTCGCCTGTGACGTTTGCTGCGCCTGCGGATCCGAAGAAGTCTCGCAACGCCGCCCGGTTGATTTCTGAGGAGATGAACTTGCCGGCGGACCCGATGGCGTTGAGGAGCACTGCCAGATCAGACGGATTGGCGAACTCTTCGTTCGAGTGGTCTGAAGCGAATTGGAAGAGATTCGGAGGTGTGACTGACATGGCTAGCAAATCCAGATTTGGTGCGGATTGGGCGATGTTTCGTGCCTGCATTATATGTGGCTGTGCTAAAACCTCCCCCTTGATGCTCAAGGGGGAATTGAAAGGGGTTTAGAAGCGCCAACGGGCACCTCCTGCGTGCTCGCTTCGCTTGCACACGTCCCCCTCGCTTCGCGAAGGGGAGGTAGTTGTTTGGCGAGATGATGCCGTATCATTGCCTACAACTTGACGAAGCACTGAATTGGAGGATTTTCGAGTATGGGCAACGAGCTTCACTCCATCGCAAAAGCAATGGTAGCGCGCGGCAAAGGCATTCTAGCCGCCGACGAATCTACTGGAACTATCGGGCGTCGTTTGGCGTCTATTAATGTCGCCAACGAAGAGCCGAATCGCAGGGCGTGGCGGCAACTTCTGTTCACAACCGAAGGGTACGGCGAGTACATCAGCGGCGTGATCCTGTACGACGAGACGCTGCGGCAGTCTTCGGATGACGAAATCCCGTTCGTGGAACTGTTGCAAAACGAAGGCGTCATTCCGGGCATCAAGGTTGATAAGTCGACAAACCCGCTGGCTGGTGCGCCGGGAGAGTTGACGACGGACGGTTTGGATGGTCTTCGCGACCGTTTGAACGAGTATTACGAACTCGGCGCGCGCTTCACGAAGTGGCGAGCCGTCATCACGATAGGTGATCACATTCCATCTGACTACTGCATCAATGTCAACGCTCATGCTCTTGGTCGATTTGCGGCATTGTCGCAAGAGGCGGGGTTGGTGCCGATCGTCGAGCCAGAGGTTTTGATGGATGGTGACCACTCGATTGCAATGTGTGAGTGGGCTACCGAGAAGGCGTTGGATCGGACGTTTGAGGAGTTGAAAACGCAACGTGTCGACCTTGAGGGGATGGTTTTGAAGCCGAACATGGTTTTGAGTGGGACGGATGCGAAGGATCGCGCCGATGCTGAGGAGGTGGCACAAGCAACGATCGGGTGTTTCAAGCGGACCATACCCGCGGCGGTACCGGGCATCGCGTTCCTGTCAGGAGGGCAGGGCGATGAAGAGGCGACTGTCAACCTAGATGCCATCAACAAATTGGCACAGTCGGAAGGTGCTCCTTGGGAGCTGACATTCTCGTATGGGCGAGGATTGCAAGCAACGCCTCTCAGCACATGGGGTGGCGATCCCGAAAACGTGCCAGCGGCGCAGAAGACATTCATCGAACGTTCAATCGCAACCGCGGCGGCGCGCGAAGGCGAGTACGTCTAGTCGTGCGAGATGAAATCTTCCGCCTCGTGGCGGAGCGTTCGGACGAGATTGTTGCAACTCGTCGATACCTGCACGCTTGTCCCGAAACCGGGTTCCAAGAGAAGGAAACCGCTGCGTATATCGCTAACCGTCTGAAACAAGCCGGTTTAGATGTCTACGAGGGTCTTGGTCAAACAGGAATCGTAGCCAATCTTCAAGGTGGCAAACCCGGTCGAACACTCGCAATACGTGCTGACATCGACGCATTACCGATCGACGAGTTGACCGGGCTGGAATTCGCATCGACGAACGGCAACATGCACGCTTGCGGTCACGACGGTCATATCACGATGGCGCTGACCGCAGCCGAGATACTAGCCGCAAACCGAGAGCGAATCGCCGGAAACGTCTCGTTCATCTTCCAGCCGTCAGAGGAGATTGCACAGGGCGCGTTGGCGATGATCGCTGACGGCGCGATGGAGATTGCGAACGCCGATGTCGTGATCGGTACGCAC
>VXTA01000046.1:0-3973 GCA_009837685.1 Chloroflexota bacterium
CAACTATCGCGTGGCTGTTCGCAAGCTTCGGCGTAATCGGCTTCAACGCCATCACCGTCGGAATTGGGATCGTCCTGCTCGCATTTGTTTCCTTCGCCATCTTCTGGAAGATTGGCGACGAGATCGTTGTCTTCATAAAAGCGAACTGGAAGACCATCGCTGTCGCCGAGTTGATCTTCCTCATAGCGTTCCTGGCCTTCTTGGTCATTCGCCTCGCCAATCCGGACCTCTGGCACGCATGGCGGGGCGGTGAAAAGCCGATGGACTTCGCGTATCTGAACGCCATCACCCGATCGACCATAATGCCCCCTTATGACCCGTGGTTTGCCGGTGGATATCTCAACTACTACTACTACGGCCAGTTCATAGTCGCTTCGTTGATCCGCATGACCGGAATCATTCCATCGGTTGCATACAACCTAGCGGTACCGCTAATTTTCGCGCTGACTGCGACTTCCGTTTACACGATCGCTTACAACTTGGTCGCCATGGCGATGCGGGCTCGCGGCACGATCCGGCTCGGCAAAGTCCCGATAATGTTCGGCGTCACCGCGGCATTGTTGGCCGTTGTGGCTGCAAATATCGACGGATTAGCTCAGGTCGGCGGAGGGTTGTACGACGCATATGTGAAGGGGCAAGACTTCCCGCAGTTCGACTATTGGCGAAGCACACGGCTTTTCGAGCGAGATACTGGCGGCAACGAGATTACCGAGTTCCCGTTCTTCACATTCCTATACGCGGACCTCCATGCCCATATGATCGCTATCCCCTTCGCCGTCTTGGCGTTGGGGCTTTCCATCACCGCCTTCCTCCGAGCCGGCATGGAGAAGTTGTCGCGATTCGAGACTCTAGCTTCTTTGGCCCTGTTGGGAATCGCTGTCGGCTCGTTGCGTCTTATCAATTCCTGGGACTACCCGACTCAACTTCTCTTCGCCGCGGGTTTCATTTTCGCAGGAGAGTTCCTATACGGTCACCGAGGCAAGCTGGTGGGCATTGCGCACGCGATTGGCAAGACTGCGATCGTCGGCATCGTCGGATACGTCGTGTATCTCCCGTTCCACAGCAACTTCGAACTCTTCAACAACGGGGTTGAGCTAAGCAAGTTCCAGACATCGCTCTGGCGCTATTTCGTCATCCACGCGATATTCCTCTTCGCACTTGGTTCCTGGCTGGTCATCGAATGGCGCCGCGGAACGTTCCGCTTCGACTCAATCGTCGGAATACTCAAAAGTGAATTCGGCTACCCGAAATGGGCGAATGCAGCAATCTTAGGAGCTTGCGGCGTGGTCTGGATCGCCGTCATCGTCTCGTACCCCCACTTCATCACTGTGATTGCCACTCTTACAGGTGCCGCTATATTGGCTCTGACTGGGCTAATGGCATATCTGCGAAGCCACCCCGGGCAACGCTACATAATCATCACCATCGCCCTGACGATGATGGCATTGTTGATCGCCGCGGGGGTTGATGTCATCACCGTAAAGAACGACATCGGACGTCAAAACACGATCTTCAAGTTCTACATCCAAGCGTGGTGGTTGCTAGCGATTGCAGCGAGTTACGCCTTGTGGAGACTCTGGGATGTGGGAGCGTTTATCACTCGTAACGTTAGTTCCGTCAGGGCTCTATGGTTATCGGTTTTCGCGATCCTCGTCGTAGGTGTGTTCATCTACCCGGTGATGGCAACCGACGTTCGCCTAGACGATCGCTTCAACATCATAGGGCCCGGTATCGATGGTGAAGCCTACATGGATGAGGCGCTCTACCATACGCGCGGCATTGACATCGAGATCGCCTCGGATAGACCCGGAATCGAGTGGTTGCGGGAGAATGTGCATGGATCGCCAGTGGTGGTTGAAGCGCAATGGGACCTGTACACATGGGCCAACCGTATCTCGATCTATACAGGGTTGCCAACCATCTTGGGCTGGGATTGGCACCAGACGCAGCAACGACATGAATACCGATGGGAAGTGCAGCGTCGCAGGGCTGCCATCAATAACTTCTATGTCACCAGAGACATTGACGACGCACGTAAGTTCCTGGACGAATTCGATGTCAGATACGTCTATGTCGGAGAGCTGGAACGGGGCGCTTACCCCTCCAGCGGCATCGAGAAATTCAACAATTCAGATGAACTCAATCTGTATCCAGTGTTCAGCAAAGGCCCGGTAACCATCTACGAGTACCGTGGGTAACGGTAATCACCAGATTTTTACAAGATGCCAACACCTTCAATCGAAACCGCGTCGAAAGCGATCAAGGCAGTAGTTGATTTCTTAGTCCCTGTCGCTTGTGTCCACTGCGGTGTTGAGGGGTCGCTATGGTGCGACCAGTGCATCGAGAACACACCGAAGCTCGCTAGCAACACATGCCTGAAATGCGGGGAACGCACCGCCGAGAACCTGAAACTCTGCGGCGATTGCGTCGCCTTGCCGCCACCTCTGGACCGCCTCGTGCCGATATATCGCTATGGCGGCCCGGCAAGGAGTGTCGTTCACGCGCTCAAATACCGGCATGTAACGGCAATCGCACCCGCGATGGCGGATATCATGTCTGCGCACTCATTTGCATCTCGAGCGCACTTGGATTGTGTCGCACCCGTACCTGCGCACCAAGATCGTCTGCGCGAGCGCGGCTATAACCAAGCATCGCTACTCGCGAGAGAAATCGCCGACAAACTACAGTTGCAGTTCATCGAGGATGCGTTGACGAAGACGCGTGCGACACAATCACAAGTCGAACTTACTAAGCAACAACGCGCGATCTCGCTGAGGGGCGCGTTCGAAACCAACTACCGCTTCGACGATGGGCATGTTCTCCTCATTGACGATGTATGCACCACCGGCAACACCCTCATGAATTGTGCCGCCGCGTTGAAAATCGCTGGAGCCCGACGCGTCTCGGCGATCGTTTTTGCTAAAGAGACTCTCAATCCCGAATTCGATAATGAGGGTTAGAACGCAACGAACACCAAAGACGGACGTTTTGAAAAACGTAAAGACGATACTTTTTGATGTCTACGGCACGTTGGCTACTTGGTCACCCGACCGTTATGTCATCCACTCACGCGCCGCGTCGCAGTTCGGCATTGAGGTAACCAAAGCTGGAATCGATGCAGGATACGCAGTCGCCGAGGCTTACATGACCCACGAAAATACCAAAACGCCCATCCGAAAGATGACGCCGACCGAACGCGATCAATTCTTCGCCAAATTCGAGCAGTTGGTCCTGCAAGGATGTGGCATTGATGTGAACCTCGAACTGGCCGACAAGATTTGGCAGGCCGTGGCAGCGCAAGAATATGAATTAGTTCTTTACGACGATGTTTTGCCTGGCCTCGATGCGCTCCGCGCGAGTGGCTACATCGTCGGAATCGTGTCGAACGTGCCCAGTGGCGGTTCTGAACTATCTGACCAACTCGGGCTATCAGATAGCATCGACTTCGCGCTCACGAGCAGTGAAGTCGGATGCGAAAAGCCTGACCCTCGCATATTTGCAGAGGCTTTGCGCCGCGCGAACGACACGCCACCGAACGCCGCACTAATGGTCGGCGACCAACTCGAATCTGATGTGAACGGAGCCATCGGCGCGGGGATCCAACCAGTGTTGCTGGACCGCAACAACAATCACCCCGATTTCTTCGATCACCCCCGAATCACTTCCCTGACCGAGTTACAAAACATCCTTACTCGAGAATAGAGCGAACAACACAATCGACGAAACGCAAGAGATCATGAACAAAACTCAACGCCTTCAACGCTGGTACGACGAGAACGGGACCGCTGACAGCCTGCTGTTCGGCGAGTTCATGCACCTCGGCGCCAACCAGACCATCCTAAAGGTTGGTCTCTTCGACATCGAACCAGACGAGAACTCGGTAATCCTCGATATGGCCTGCGCGGTGGGCGGCAATGCGCGCTGGCTCGCATCCCTCTACAACTGCACCGTATACGGCAACGACATCGACGAG
>VXTA01000046.1:3983-6135 GCA_009837685.1 Chloroflexota bacterium
GACGAGGACGCAATCGATACCGCTAATGATCTTGCGCGCATCGAGGGCATCGATCAGCGTTGCAACTTCATCGTAGCACCTGTAGAAAACACGGGACTCGAGGCCGAAACTGTCGACCTCGTCGTTTCGACTGACATCTACGACATGGACGAGGTGGCGAGGGTCCTGAAACCCGGCGGCCGCTTCCTTCTGAGTGCTCTCTTCCGACTTGACGCCCCTAACCCCGAAGAGATCGCGAACCAGCACGGCCTTGAGGTCGAACTCCGACGCGACGTCACAGAGCTCGCGCAAACATTCCTCCACTCCAAAGAGGAGGAGGCAAGACTCTTGCAAAAGTCGAAAATTATCAGCGACCGTCAGCTGATAACCGTGATCAACAACGCCCTGCGCCGACGCGGCGGGCATCATCTGCTAGTCAGGTGGCGGAAGGCAGATGCTTGATCGCCCTCCGCCTACTCCTCGTACAGGATCAGGGTAGCAACTACGGATAAACCGCCAGCGTTTCCAATCCGATCGTTTCGGGCAACCCGAGCATAAGGTTCATGTTCTGAACACCGGCTCCGGCAGCACCTTTGACCAAGTTGTCTAGCGCTGTCACTACGATCAATCGACCGCTATAAGCGTCGACGTTGACGTTTATAAGAACGTGGTTACTACCCCAAGTCTCTTTAGTAGACGGCGCGGATGAAACTACTCGCACAAACGGCTCATCAGCATAGAAAGTGCGGTAGATGTCGGTCACCTCTTCTTGGGAGACTTCGCTCTTCAATGTGGCGTAGTGAGTGCCAAGAATGCCGCGGGTCATCGGAGCAAGATGTGGCACGAACGTTACCTTGACCTCGCCATGCTTCGATAACGCGCTGAGCTCCTGCGACATCTCTGGCATGTGCCGATGCCCGGCCAACCCGTACGCCGACATGTTGTCGTTGATCTCGTTGAAGTTGTACGCGACGTCGCCTTTACGGCCGGCCCCCGAAACGCCGGACTTCGAGTCACTGATCACATCGGTTTCAATGATGTCCGCGTCGAAAGCCGGGGCCAGTCCGAGAATCGTTCCCGTCGGATAACAGCCGGGATTGGCGATCAATCGGCTCCGCCTGACATCCTCGCGGTGGAGTTCCGGCAACCCATAGACGGCGTTCTCGATGTACTGAGGACACGGATGCGCTGTCTTGTACCAAGTCTCAAAAACATTCACGTCTTTGAGGCGGAAGTCAGCGCTGATGTCGACGCACCGAACATCTTCCTCGATGAACGGACTCAATGCCTCCGCGCTCGCAGCATGAGGCAACGCGGAGAAGACAAAATCGACCGAGTCGTCGAGCGAAGGCGAGATCGTCATGTCAGCGTCGAGAAGATGCGGGTAGACCTCGCTTAGCTGTTTGCCTGCCGCGCTTCGACCTGTTACCTGCTCAACTGACACATCCGGATGTCGGTACAGAATACGCGCCAGTTCGGAACCGGCGTATCCGGTAACGTTGATGATGCCGACACGCGTCTTAGACATCGCTTATCTCCGCCTCTCTCGTCCTTGACGATTTTGGGATAGATTAGAACCTGATTCTATCCCCTAACGTACATCTTGGGGCCTTCGACGCTGCTTCACGTACTCAACAACCGCATGTATTCCATCGGGCGGCGCGCCGAGTTCGATCGCCTTCGTAATGTCTGCTTCCGCCAGTTCATCCTGCCCCAACGCGGTTCTCGCCACCGCGCGGTTGCCCAAGGCATCCGAGTTTTCGGGCTCCAAATCCAGCGCCCTATCGAGACTTATCACCGCTTGCTCGAAGAACCCCATGCTGAGATATGCCGTTCCGAGATTGAACTGGATCGTGGCGTTCTCAGGATCCAACCAAGCCGCCTCTTCAAAGTCCCGCGCCGCCGCATCGGGCTGACCAAGTTGCGCCGACTTCAAGCCCCGCGCGAAATATTCTGATGATGTGGTAGGTTCAGACACTGAGGGCAACCGCTCGACATTTAGCTGCTGACACGATTTCAAGGATAAGCGTCGTCATATGAAAATCGCCCTGATCGGTCAATCCGCATTCGGAAAAGCGGTTCTCGAAGAATTGTCAGAACGCGGCGAACATGAAATCGTCGGTGTTTTCGCCGCACCCGATGGACGCCGCAGACGAGAACCGCTCGCAACTGC
>VXTA01000043.1 GCA_009837685.1 Chloroflexota bacterium
TGGTCACCCAGCGCTTGGTAGTCCGCAATCAGGAAGTAGCACTCGTACTCATCCTGCAGGTCGAGCCAGTTCTTCAGCGCACCCACGTAGTGCCCGAGGTGCAGTGCCACCGTAGGACGTATCCCCGTCAATATTCGGGGTTTGGCACCGGGCAACACATCAAAATGCCGCTTATTCTCAGTTTCAGCAACCGTAGTAGCCATCGCTCTTTATCCATACTCCCCAGGACCGAGACCCCAACAAACGAAAATCCCTGTCCCAGATCTATTCATTTCTCTCAGGACAGGGACGAGGACAAACCCGCGGTGCCACCCTGTTTCGACTCTGCACTAACAGCGCCGCAACTCAATTCAGGACTTTAACGCGTCCTACTCGGCTCCAGATACTCGGCCAACTAGCCTTCCCCGAAGCGGCTCACGGGCCCAATTCGGTTTCGCATCGCCATGCCGGACTTTCAGCGGATCATCACGGCTCTCTAAAATGGCGTTCCAACGAACCTACTCACCCCGTTCACAGCCATTGCAATCTCAATTGCTAAACCCAAAGTGTACTTACCCCAAGTCAACCAAGTCAAATATCATCCCACCATGACCACTTCCACATCAGCCCTCACCATCACCCGCGACGCTCAGTGCACCGCTCGTGACGGCACGATCCTTCGCGCCGACATCTATCACAACCCTGACTCTGACCCCCAACCCGTCCTAGTCTGCCGAACCCCTTATAACAAGCTCTTGCCCCGCTACCAAGAGCACGCCATCGACATCGCAAAAGGCGGCTACACGGTCGTTGTCCAAGATATGCGAGGCCGCTACGCATCCGACGGCGAATACTTCTGGATGTGGCGCGACAAGCACGAGACGACGGACATTCAGGACGGTTACGACACCATCGAGTGGGCAGCCAAACTCCCCCAGTCCGACGGTCGCGTCGGAACTTGGGGCCACTCCAACGCCTCGTGGGCGATCTGGATGACCCTCCACTCAAGTCCGCCCAGCCTCGCCGCCGCTCTCGCATCCGGTATCTCCATGAACATGCTCGATATCACCTTCGGCGTTTGGGAGACAGGTCGCCGCCTCGAGTGGACGTACATGATGGCCGCTGACGTCAGACGCCGCGAAGGACGAACCGACGGGCCCCTCACTCCCGAGGAGGCCACCTTCCGCTGGAACGCCGTCGAGCGCTCCAAATACATCTGGTGGCTGCCCCTAGAAGACATAGCTAAGCATGTCTTCGCTGGACTCACCGATCAGTACCAGACCTTCCTCCGAAACACTCAGCATGACTTTATGCGCTTTGACGACGCACACCCCAAAGTCGAAGTTCCAATCATGCAGATCACTGGATGGTGGGACCGTCTCATCGTCACAATCGACAACTACGAGGGCCTCATTACAAACGGCAATCCCAAACTCCGAGATCAGCACCGACTCATCGTCGGCCCTTGGGGACACGATGCCACCAACTACACAGGCAATGTCGGTCCAATCTACTATAGTCCCGAAGCCGAAACAACCTACGCCGATCTGATCGTCCGCTGGTACGACTACGCCCTCAAGGGCATCGACAATGGCACCGCCGACGAAAAACCCGTCCAACTTTTCATCCTGAACCGCAACGAATGGATTGGTGCCGACGCTTGGCCGTTGCCAGAAACGCAGTACACCGACCTTTATCTCTCGTCATCCGGCTCTGCCAACACAGCAAATGGCGACGGCTTGCTGACCTTTGCTCAAAACCCCAGCGCGGTGTTGGACGAATTCGACTATGACCCCCGCGATCCGGTCATGTCGTTGATGCACCAGAACTCGCAGTCGATCCCAATGGATCAGGCACCCAACGACCACCGACAAGACATCCTCGTCTACGAAACTGAACCCATGACTAAAGATCTCGACGTAATCGGCCCGGTTCGTCTCAAACTCTGGGCAGCCACCGATGCACCCGAGACCGACTTCGCAGTAAAACTAGCCATCGTGCACGAAGACGGGCTGTGCGTGAATCTGACCTACGGTATCATGCGCTCACGCTACCGTGACGGCTATGATCACGTCGCGTTTACCGAACCGGGTGTTCCGTATGAATACGACATCAAATTGAACCCGATTGGTTGTCGCTTCCAAAAGGGTCAACGGATTCGCCTATACGTGACCAGTTCTGATTTCCCGAACTTCGACCGCAATCACAACACGGGCAAAGACTACTGGTCGGACACGGAATTAAGAGTTGCGCATCAGACCATTTATCACACCGACGAAATGCCATCCCGCCTAATTCTCCCAATTATCCCGTAATACCCCAACAAGCATCACCCCAATCAAAGCTCATTACAAACATCAGGGTAATCCGCGAATACACTGTCTCAATAGCAATTCGCGACTGCGCCTTTAGAAACTCCCTTGGCCTCCACTACCCAAAACAACCACGTCCGCTACGAACCCAGCGAAACCCCATCCACGCCCATCACCATCGGCGCTGGACTTCAAGCCGCAACACTCATCGTCACTCCCATCGTTCTAACCGTCGTCATCGTCTTCCGCATCGCTGATCAGTCCGCAAGTTACATGGCGTGGGGTGTCTTCGCCGCCCTGATCATCAGCGGCATCACCACCATTCTCCAAGCCGTCCGCTTCGGACGCATCGGCTCCGGATACGTCCTTGTCATGGGAACCTCTGCCGCCTTTATCGCCGTATGCGTCGCAGCTCTCGTCGAAGCCGGTCCCGCTACCATGGCATCGCTCATCATCATCTCCTCACTCTTCCAATTCCTCCTCGCATACCGGCTTTCATGGCTGCGCCGAGTCTTCACACCAACCGTCGCCGGCACCGTCATAATGCTCGTGGCCGCCACTGTAGTCCCCATCCTCTTCGATTCGTTCGGAAACGTCCCAGATGGTACCGACGACATCGCCGCCCCAGCCGCAATCCTCGCAACCCTCATTACCGTCGGCGTTCTGGTACTGCGCGGACCCTCCTGGCTACGCCTATGGTCACCCGCAATCGGCGTAATCGTAGGATGCATCGTCGGTGCACCATTCGGACTGTATGACATCCAACAGGTCGTCGATGCCGACTGGATTGGCGTGCCCTTCAGTTCATGGCCTGGTATCGACGTCACACCCGGAATCGAGTTCTGGGCCCTTCTCCCGGCGTTCATAATCGTCACCATCATCGGTGCCATTGAGACCATCGGTGATGGCGTCGCAATCCAAAGGGTCTCGCGCCGTAACCCCAAAGCCACCGACTTCCGAGTCGTCCAAGGTGCACTCAACACCGACGGCGTCGGAAACTTCCTCTCCGGACTCCTCGGAACTCTCCCAAACACCACATATTCCACAAGCATCTCACTAGCCGAGGTCACTGGAGTAGCTGCGCGACGGGTCGGCATCGTCATCGGAATCGCCTTCATTGCACTCGCGTTCTTCCCCAAAATCACCGCGCTTATCATCGCCATCCCAGAACCTGTCGCCGCCGCATACATCCTCGTGCTCATAGCCCTGCTCTTCCTGCAAGGAATGAGGATCGTCATCCAAGATGGTCTCGACTATCGAAAGGCATTTATCGTAGGGCTCTCGTTCTGGGTCGGTGTCGGATTCCAAAACCAGTGGGTGTTCCCCGAACTCCTAGGCGACGGCTTCCTCAGCGTCTTCCTTGGAAACGGAATGACTTCTGGCTCCATCGTTGCAATCATCGCCATGATTTTCATGGAGATCACCGCGCCTCGGCGAAAGCGCGTACGTCTTGAACTTAACCGAGACGCACTTCCACAACTCACCAACTTTCTCCGAAACTTCGCTTCATCGTCCGGATGGAACGAAGCTAGCCAGAATCGCATCGCACTAGTCGGCGAAGAGACCCTAACTACACTCTTGAACGAAGCATACGATCCCACCGAAGACAACCGCACCAAGCATCTAATCGTTGCTGCACACGCCGTCGGAAGCCAAGTCGAACTCGAGTTCATAGCTGCATCAGAAGGCGAAAACATCGAAGACCAGCTCTCATACCTCGGCGAAACACCTGACATCGCCGACGACCGCGAAATCTCCTTCCGACTCCTCCGCCACTACGCATCGTCCATCCACCACCAAAAGTACCATGGCATCGACGTCGTAACCGTCAACGTCGAACGCGGAAACTAACCGTTAAATCCGGGCTCGGCGACATCGCGGGTCGTCACGCCCCATCGCGTTATCCTTTACGTCACGCCTTGAACCGCTCCTTGGACCATTCAGGAGACCTGCAATCATGACAACCGTCGCGCCTTACGGATCTTGGAAATCACCGATCACCGCTGAGATGCTAATCAGCGGCGGAAAAAGACGCCTCAACGAAGTCAAAGTCGACAGTAATGATGTCTACTGGCTCGATGCGAGGCCTGCCGAGGGCGGGCGGATCGTCATCATGCGTCGCGATGCCGAGGGTCGGATCGACACACTTACGCCGCCGGGCTTCAACGTGCGCAACGCTGTGCACGAGTACGGCGGCGGATCGTATGCCGTCAGGAACGGGACGATCTATCTGACGAACTGGGGAGACCAGAGCATATACAGGCAGCGTCCCGACGGTGCGATCGAGCCGCTGACGGATGCCCCTCCGATCCCTCGGGGCGTGCGATTCGCCGACCTCTCGCTGACACCGAACGGTAAGTTCCTCCTCTGCGTGCGCGAGACGCATACCGACGACGGTAACGAAGCGACTAACGAAATCGTAGCGATCGACACGTCGACTGGCGACGCGCATATCGTAGCCACCGGCCGCGATTTTTACTGCGCGCCTAGAGTTGCCGCGAATCACGACGGTATCGCGTGGACCGAGTGGGACCATCCGAATATGCCCTGGGACGGCAACTCGCTGGTCTCAGGTTCTTTCGACCAAAACGATGCCACAGTCAGCACAACGGCGCGACTCATCGACGACACAGGCGAGAGCGTCGTCCAGCCGACTTGGAGCCACAACGGCATACTTCACTTCGTAACCGACCGCACCGGCTGGTGGAACATCCATCTCTGGAAAGACGGCGAACCTATCAACCTCCTAAACGAACAGTCGGATTACGGCCGCCCCGACTGGCAGTTCGCCTTCACCTCATACGCCCACCTTCCAGACCACAGAATCGCTCTCGGCAAAGGAGGGGTGACCGACGGCTCGATCTTGATTATGGAGACCGAGTCCCATCATCTGCCGCACAGCATCTCTGTCCCCTACAGCGAAATCTCCTTCATAACCGCTGGCCCCGACGGCGCAACCATTCTCTTTGTCGGAGCATCGCCCACCCGGGAACCCGCCATCGTCAGTCTAGATCTCGAAACAGAGACCTGCTCCACTGTCTACGCCCCTAGTGACATCGCCATTGATCCGGGATACATGTCCTCTCCCAAACACATCATCTTCCCAACAACCGACGATGGTCAAGCCCATGCGTTCTACTACGAACCGACCAACAAAGACTTCACCGCCCCAGACGATGAGCTTCCACCCCTCGTCACCATCTGCCACGGTGGCCCCACGAGCGCATCTGGAACGGGGCTGGACCTCTCTACCCACTACTGGACGAGTCGCGGTTTCGCGGTCGTCGACGTAAACTATCGCGGCTCTTCAGGCTACGGCAAAGCGTTCCGCGACGCGCTGAAGGGCAAGTGGGGCGTCTATGACACCGACGACTGCATAGCTGCCGCGCAGTACCTAATCGACCAAAATCTCGTCGACAAGGATCGAGTGATCATCCGCGGCGGATCAGCAGGCGGATACACAACCATCAACGCGTTGACGTTCCACGACTTCTTCGCCGCCGGCGCCGCCTTATACGGCATTGCCGACCTCATGGTATTCATCGGCGACACTCATAAATTCGAGTCGCGTTACCTTGACTCCCTCGTCGGCCCATACCCCGAAGAAGCCCAACGCTACCACGACCGCTCGGCGATCAACTTCATGGACCAGCTTGCCACCCCCATGATCATTTTGCAGGGTTTAGAGGACGAGATCGTGCCACCATCACAGGCAGAGATCATGGTTGAAGCACTCGAATCGAAGGGACTTCCGTACGCCTACATCGGCTTCCCCGGAGAGCAACACGGATTCCGCCAAGCCGCCAACATCATCCGCGCCCAAGAAGCCGAACTCTACTTC
>VXTA01000287.1:0-2994 GCA_009837685.1 Chloroflexota bacterium
CTCGACTTCAACCTCGACTGGCTGCACGACCTCGCGCTCGACCTCGACAACGACCTCACGTTCAACCTCGACGGTTTGAACCACTTCGCGCTCGACAACCTTTTCCACCTCGACGGTCTCGACGACGCGCTCAGGTGCCTGTGTTATGACGCGTTCGACGACGACGGTCTCGACGACGGTCTCCGTCCCGCCGCACGCAATGGCAAACGCCAACACGGCAGAGATTACAACTGCCAAACTAAATCGTTTCATTTGAAGCCTCCATTTTGAGTCGAGTCCAGATAAGTCTGCAGCGATTAACGGCGAGTCTGTGCGAACTGTAGCACGGACAATTGAATTCGTCAATTTCAACACCGCGTGCTTACGATGTCTCGTCGAATCCGCCACACTTCAGGTTGGATATCGACGACATTTGGCAGGACTGGCTAGAAGCAAGACAGATCGGAAAGTGGCTCTTTATTCGACGATCGGTCCCTCAGTTTGAGTCAACATGCACAATTGAAGGTATGACAAATTCAGATTCTTCTTCAATAAACAACGAAACTCCTGATCAGACCACCACTTCCGAGACGCGTACCGAAGCGCTCAACCGCCTCCGTGAAGCCGAAAACCAGCGGCTTGATGTTGAAAGAGTCGTCAGAAAGCGACTCATGTGGCTCGGCATCGTCGTCGGTGCCACTGTCGGACTAACGGTCGGATATCTAGGCACTCTAATCACGATCGTTGACAATGGCATCGGCGAATTCGGATTCCAGTTCTATCGACCAAACTTCGTCGAAAGTTTCCTGCGCATCATCACCGCGTACATAATCAGTGGCGGCGCTGTTGGAGGCGCGTTGTCTTACGTCCTCTTCACTACTCGGTCCGAAGCAAGCAGCCCTATCCGATGGATAATCGCAGGGATCGTATACGCCCTCGGAGCACCATTGCTGATCGGATTCCTTCTCCCATTGACGATCCTGATCTTCGTGGACTTCTTCGAGGGGCTACGGCCAGGTCTTTGGATCTCAGCCTTCGTGGAAACCTTGCTCGGGTCATTCCTAGACGGCTACATCTATATGGTCAAAGTCCTCAGTGCCGGCGTAACGGGCGCCGTGTTGTTCCTCATAATCGCAATCGGAACTCACATTGCCTCATTGCGGTCCACGTTTGCGGAATCCTCACCTCGCACGATCCCATCTTCCGTCATCTACTACGTAGTTGCCGCACTCATCGCCCTTATCCCACTCGTTCTGCTGGTAGTCGGACCGTTCTCGCTGGTTACGGACTTCACGTCCTTCCTGACCGGTGAGCGGTTGTGAATCTCGGTTCATCGCGAGGCGTAGGGTAAGTCTCCAATCAAGTACAATCGAAATCTGGTTTCAGCCCAAAGAATCAGATATCAGAATCAGGTATCAAATGGCAAGGCAAGTTCCCGGAGAGCCGTACGCCCGAATCACTTCCCAAGAGGCGTACGAAATGGTGCAAAGTGGCGACTCCACAGTCGTCGATGTTCGCAACCCTGACGAATGGGAAGCCGGTCACGTCGAAGGCGCTCTATGGGTCCCGGTCGACGACATTATTCCACGTTTCGACGAGCTGCCTGGTGAAGGGAACCTGCTCTTCATCTGCGAAGTCGGGGCTCGGAGCGGGCTCGCCGCCGAGTACGCGGCCGCCATGGGGGCCGACACTTCACGGCTCTACAACATCGAAGACGGTACCCCGGCTTGGATCGCCCAGGGTTTGCCTCACACCACCGGCGCGTAATTCGTAAGTTGACGATCGGCAACATGCATAGCTCCGAGGTCGCGTATGATCAGCGATGCCTCGGAGTAGCCCCCACAAACTTCACGGGAAGCTCAACGTGAATCTCCTTGTCGTCGGGTCCATGGCGTACGACGACGTCGAGACGCCCGCAGGTACTAGAACCAATCAACTCGGCGGATCCGTCACTTACTTCTCCGTCGCCGCAAGCTACTTCACCGACGTCGCGATCATCGGAATCGTAGGGCAAGACTTCCAATCCGAACACCGCGATATCCTGACCAACCGTGGCATCGACACCTCCGGCATCGAAGTCGTCGACGGTGAAACCTTCCGCTGGTCCGGTTCTTACATCAAAGATCTCAACGACGCTGAAACCGTCGCTACCGACCTCAACGTCTTCGCAAACTTCAAGCCGACTGTCCCTTCCGCGCACCGCTCGATACCCTACCTCTTCCTCGCCAACTGCGACCCCGAGACGCAGCAGTCGGTCCTCAACCAAATGACCGACGCCCTCCAACTCGTCGCTGGTGACACTATGAACCACTGGATCGTTGAAAAACGCGCGGCACTAGATCACTTGATGACTCAACTCGACTTCTCTGTCATCAACGAGGCGGAAGCTCGGATGTACACCGAAAAATCCAACCTCGTGGATGTCGCCGAAGGCCTCCTAGATGAAGGGCCCGACAACGTCATCATCAAACGAGGCGAATACGGCGCTGTCCTCTACAACGAAAACCAGCGCTTCATCGTCCCTGCATATCCCGTCCAAAACATCGTCGACCCAACCGGTGCCGGCGACTCCTTCGCTGGCGGCTTCATGGGCTACATCGCCGCAACCGCCAAACACGACCCTGAATCCTACCGCCAAGCCGTCATTGCAGGATCGGTAATTGCATCATTCACCGTCGAAGGATTCGGCCTCGATCGCCTAGCAAACCTCACCAACGAAGAGATCACCGATAGATTCTTCGAATTTGAAGACTTGACCACATTCGACACCGCGATACGCCTACCTCTGCGTCGAGAAGATCCTAGGGTTCCCCCGCTCTCGGGGGAAATGTCCGAAGGACAAAGGGGGGCATAGCAGATTGACCACCATCAAATCGGAGCATCAATGAACTACGACATCGCCGATATAAATCTCGCGCGCGAAGGCGCTCTCAAATCCGAATTCGCCGACGATCAGATGCCGGTTCTGCGCGACATCCGGAAACGCTTCGCCGAGACTCGCCCTCTCAAAGGTAT
>VXTA01000287.1:3004-6080 GCA_009837685.1 Chloroflexota bacterium
CCTCTGAAACCTCCAACCTCGCAAAGACATTGGTCGCCGGCGGCGCAGAACTCGCCTTGTGTGCCTCCAACCCCCTCTCTACTCAAGACGACATCGCCGCTTACCTCGTGTCAGAAGGTATCTCCGTATTCGCCCGCAACGGCGAAGATTCCGAAACCTACTACAACCACATCTCAGCATCAGTCGACAACAAACCCCACTTGACCATCGACGACGGCGCCGATCTCGTCGCGTTGCTCCACTCCGAGCGCCGCGAGTTGCTCGAAACCACGTTAGGCGGGATGGAAGAGACCACCACCGGGGTGATCCGACTCAAAGCGCTCGACGCCGAAGGGAAACTCGCCTACCCGATCATCGCTGTGAACGACTCGATGACGAAGCACATGTTCGACAACCGCTACGGAACTGGCCAAAGCACCCTCGACGGCATTATCCGCGCCACCAACGTTCTCATCACCGGCAAATCCGTCGTCACGATCGGATACGGATGGTGCGGCCGCGGCTTCGCCGACCGAGCGCGCGGTCTCGGCGCACACACCATCGTCTGTGAAGTCGACCCCGTCCGCGCCCTCGAGGCCGTGATGGACGGACACCGAGTCATGGCGATGGAAGAAGCCGCAAAAATCGGTGACATCTTTCTCACCGTCACTGGCGGTATGAGCGCTATCGACAAGCAGCACTTTGAGGCCATGAAGGACACCGCGATTGTGGCTAACTCGGGGCATTTCAACGTTGAGATCAATATCGATGGTCTTCGAGAAATGTCAGAATCTCGACGGCAAGTCCGACCTTTTGTCGAAGAACACACCTTGGAAGACGGTCGGCGGATCTACTTGCTCGCAGAAGGTCGACTCGTAAACCTCGCCGCCGCCGAAGGTCACCCGCCGAGTGTCATGGATATGAGCTTCGCGAACCAGGCTCTCGCCAGCGAATACATCGCAGCAAACCACCAATCGCTCGGACCCGGTGTACACACCCTGCCGAAAGAGATCGACGTCGAGATCGCATCGCTCAAACTCAACTCCATGGGCATGAGCTTCGACACCTTAACTGCGGAACAGGAAAAATACCTCAATTCATGGGAATCCGGAACCTGACAAAGCAGTACCGTCCCCTTCGCGAAGCCAAAAAGAGTACCGTCCCCTTCGCGAAGCGTAAGGGGACGCGAGCGAGCGAGCGAAGCGAGATCGCAGGGGATGCCCACACCAACCAACATCCATCATGGCAATCATTCAAAATCACGCACATCATAGTTCAAACATCCCCTCACAGCTAGGAATCACTAGATGACACAATCCAGTTCGAACTTCCTCCTAACCTCGGAGTCGGTTTCCGACGGACATCCTGACAAGATCTGCGATCAGGTCTCCGATGCCGTTCTCGATGCCGCGCTCGCGGGTGACCCGAACTCTCGAGTGGCCTGCGAAACTTCTTGCACCACCAACCGGCTGTGGATGTTCGGCGAGATCACGACATCTTCCGACATCGACTTCGAAGCCGTCGCCAGAGAAACAATTCGTAGTATTGGTTACGACGATCCCGAGTACCAATTCGACCACGAGACCTGCGAGATAGGCGTCTATCTTCACTCCCAATCACCCGACATTGATGCGGCAGTTAGTACGGCATTGGAAGATCGCGACGGTTCGGAATCCGACAACGCGCAGCAGGGCGCGGGCGATCAGGGCATGATGATCGGCTATGCGGTTGACGAAACACCCGAACTGATGCCACTCCCCATTTCGTTGGCGCACCGTTTGACCAAAAGCATGAGCGATGCCCGACGTGACGGATCAATCCCCTACCTTCGCCCCGATGCCAAGAGTCAAGTCACTGTCGAATACAACGAAGACCATGAACCGCTACGCATCGACACGATCGTATTGTCCACTTGGCACGCGCCTGACGCCGATCAGTCGACAATCGAGCGGGATCTCATTGAGCAGGTAATCGACCCACTTGTGCCGAGCGACATGCGCGATGGCGAAACGAAATATCTCATCAACCCATCCGGCAGGTTTGTTACCGGCGGTCCGCACGGTGACGCGGGGCTCACCGGACGCAAGATAATCGTCGATACTTACGGCGGCAGCGCTCGTCACGGCGGCGGTGCGTTTTCAGGTAAAGACCCCTCGAAAGTTGACCGATCCGGCGCATACGCGGCCCGATACGTCGCCAAGAACATCGTCGCGTCAGAGCTTGCAAAGCGAGCCGAAGTTCAGATCGCCTACGCCATCGGCAAGGCAGAACCCGTGTCATTGATGGTGGAGACCCGAGGCACTGGCAAACTGCCGAATACCACCATTGCAGCCCTCGTAGGCGAAACCTTCGACCTCCGCCCTAGCGGCATCATCCAATCCCTAAACCTCCGACGCCCCATCTACCGACCCGTAGCCGCATTCGGCCACTTCGGCCGCCAAGACCTAGACCTCCCCTGGGAACGAACCGACAAAGCAACCGCCCTCAGAGAAGCCGCGGGACTGTAGGTTTCCCCCGCTCGCGGGGGAAATGTCCGAAGGACAAAGGGGGCCCACCCCCTTCGCGAAGCACAAGGGGGACGCGGCAAGCGAAGCGAGACGCAGGGGAATGCTCGGCGCAGCAACCCGCAATCATAGCCCACCACTAAAATCAGCGTAATCAGCGGTTCAGACACCCCCATGCCCTCTCAACCTGACATTCAATTCGGAACCGACGGTTGGCGCGCCATCATCGGTGATGACTACACCTTCGCAAACGTCCGCGCCTGTGCCGCCGCTGTCGCCAGAGACCTAATTGCTATCAATCATGAACGCCGAGGTGTCGCGGTTGGCTACGATACCCGGTTCCAGTCTGAAGAGTTCGCCCGCGCCGCCGCCGAAGTCATCGCCAACTACGGCATCCCTGTCCAAATCTCCGACCGTCCCCTGCCAACCCCCGCCCTTAGCTACGCCGTAACAACCATGAATGCCGCCGCCGGCATCATGATCACCGCCAGCCACAACCCACCCGAATACAACGGCTTCAAAGTCAAATCCGAAGCCGGCGGCAGCGCCCCACCAGAACAGGTCGAACGGATTGAAGCGCACCTACCCGAAGC
>VXTA01000074.1:0-1041 GCA_009837685.1 Chloroflexota bacterium
GCCAAGATTTATCAACTCCTGGGTTGCTGAGTAAGCCGAGTTAAGCAAGGTTTCAGACCGAATATCCGCTGTAATAGTAGTCGGTTTCACTGCCAATACCTGGGATATCTGACTTCAAGCCAGTCCATGTTGAGCGCCGCAAGTACGAAGCAAGTGATGACACCGACAACTGCGACAAGGCCGATGGCATAGAAGACGGGGCGGAGGCTGGACCATCGAGATGAGATCGTATTCGTGTCGACCAGTGTGACGATGATGGCGTGGGCGGTGAGGAGGCTGAAACCTGCAACTATTGCGCAACCCAACGCAGCCCAGAGAAATTTGAGCGCGGTGCCTATCTGCGCCCATTCGGACGATGAAAGCGGTTGTGGATCCATTCGCCGTTCTCTTGGTCAAATAATGGGCAGACGGTCTCGAACTGCCGGAATCATCTTTCAGTTGTGCCTAAACGATCTTTCCAGTGGCGCAAGTTCTCGCTGCGCGCAATCATCTATCTTATTTGCCACTACGCTTCAGTGTCAACGCGCGCAACACACGCCAAATAAGGCATTTTAGCAAGTCTCCGCCGACTCGATGAACTCGATCGAGGTCCCAGTCGGTAGCAGCATGTACGGTTCGCCGAATTCGTCTTCAGATTCGAGGGACCAATCGGCTAACGCACCATAGGAACGCAGCCTGATTCCGTGATTGCCGCCGTGAACCAATATCGACTCGCCTGCACCTGAGTCGCCAACAGGAACGACACGGACCTCGCAACGCCCTTCTTCAGACCATCCAACAGCCTCACACTGACCTTCCACGTCCGTCACATCGTCTAGCAGGATGCTAGAAGCTACTCGCTCTTGCCCGCGGACTTCGAAGGTCTGCATTGGGAAATACCCGCAGTTGTCGTTGTCCTCTATGTCAATCCAAACCTGAGCCATCGGAAATACTTTGGCGACTGCCGAACATCGATTGTAGTCGCACCTACCAAGGCAATTTTTAGCGTCGCGATCAATGCCGATGTCCGAAACTTCATTCAAAGGCGTTTCGACTTGTAAT
>VXTA01000074.1:1051-6021 GCA_009837685.1 Chloroflexota bacterium
CGAACCCAAACAAGCGGTAAACCGTTGGCTGTTGTCTCGATACTTCGCCAACGGCAGGGAAACTGCGTGATGCGAATAACCAAAGAAAAACTGCGTTGGCTCTACGAAACGATGTACCGGATCCGACGATTCGAAGAGACGATGCTTGAGCAGACGTTCCGCGGAAACGCGATGGGCGTAACGCACCCTTCCGATGGTCAAGAAGCGGTGCCTACAGGCATCTGCGCCCATTTGACCGAGAAAGACTGGATCGGATCAACGCACCGAGGTCACGGCCACTGCATCGCCAAAGGCCTTGACACGAAGGCGATGATGGCGGAGATCATGGGGCGATACACCGGTCAATGCAAAGGTAAAGGCGGCAGTATGCACATCGCCGACTTTTCCAAAGGCATGCTCGGCGCGAACGCGATTGTCGGTGCTTCAGTGCCCCTTGCTGTCGGTGCAGCATTGACTTCCAAATATCGCGGCATGGAAGACGAGTCCGTAGGGGTTGCGTTCTTCGGAGACGGTGCCACGAGCCAAGGAGTCGTCCATGAATCGATGAATTTGGCCGCGATCTGGGACCTCCCAGTCATATTTGCCTGCGAGAACAACCAATATGCCGAAGCCACGCCGGCATGGTACGCGGTTTCAACCGAAGACATCGCCGCCAGAGCCGATTCTTACGGCATCCCGGGCGTCCAAGTTGACGGTATGAACGTCTTCGCCGTTTACGAAGCTGCCGGAGAAGCGGTCGCCCGAGCGCGCGCTGGCGAAGGCCCGACATTGCTCGAACTGAAGACTTACCGGTATCACGGACACTTCCACGCGGATGATCCCAAGAAATACCGCAAGCCCGACGAGGAGGAAGAGTACCTGGAACGCGACTGCCTCAAACACTTCGAGGGATTGGTGACGCAACAAGGCGCAATGACCGAAGAGGAATTGCAAGGGATTCGAGATGAGATCGAGCAGGAGATGCAAGATGCGGTCGATTTCGCATTAAACAGCCCTATGCCTCCAATTGACGAGCTCTACTCTGACGTCTACGTCGACTACTCCAACCCACTAGCCGGGTTGCGCTGAACGTCAACATCCAGAACGAATTCTGTAATCAGAAAGGCAACCACAAAGCTATGACGACAGCCGATGCAACACAGACAAGGTCTGTGCTGAGCGATCCTGGAGTTCTCGTGCCCGGCCCGGGCTACGAAGTCTCCGGAACCGTTGAGCGTTACCGCGACACATTTAACCGCACGCTCCGCGATGAGTTGGACCGCGATGCCGACGTGTTCATCATGGGAGAGGACATATCTGGCGGCTTTGATCGAGACACCAATGAGCCTCTCGATGCTTGGGGAGGCCCGTTCGCAGCCACCAAAGGGTTAGTCCAAGATTTCGGTCCTGACCGTATCAGAGACGCTCCAATCTCCGAAGCCGGTTTTGTCGGCGCTGCCGTCGGCGCTGCGCTTACCGGACTGCGCCCGGTGGTCGATCTGATGTACTTCGACTTTGTGACCGTGGCTTACGATCAACTGCTCTCCAACGCTGCAAAATCTCGTTATATGTTCGGCGGGCAGACCAAGGTTCCGTTGACGCTTTTCGCCCGTTCCGGCGGAGGAACCGGTCACGCGGCTCAGCACTCCGAGAGTTTTTACTCCATGCTGGCACACATCCCGGGGTTAAAGGTAGTGGTTCCTTCAGATCCGTACACGGTGCGCGGGCTGCTCGCTTCGGCGATTCGCGACGATGATCCTGTTTTCCTTGTCAACGACAAGAAACTCATCAACATGGAAGGTTTCGCTCCTGATGAGTCGTTCGCATTCCCTCTAGGTAAGGGACGTTACCTTAAGCACGGCGACGATGTCACGTTGATCGGCATGTCATACACCTCGGTAGTCTGCAAACAAGCAGCTGATATGTTGGCCGAAGAGGGCATCGAGGCGGAGGTTGTCGACATGCTGAGCCTGTCGCCATTCGACGAAGAGATCATCGTTGAATCGGTGATGAAGACCAATCGCGTCGTGATTGTTGACGAAGACACCCCGCGCGCCAGCATGGCGTCGGAGTTCGCTGCGATCGTTGCCGACAAGGCGTTCGACTACCTTGATGCGCCTGTCAAACGCGTTACCGGGCCTCACACGCCAGTGCCTTACAACAAGGGATTGGAAACCGCTTTCATGCCCCAACCAGATGATGTGGTGAGCACCGTTCGAGCGATGTTGGACGGAGAGTAACCCGCTGATTAGACGGGCTCAGTCACACTTCACGGCGTCATCTTCGCTCGCCAATCTTTGCAACATTCGAAACGGGTAGATGCCCGTTGAGTGACCATCGGTCCATAAGAACTGCAGGGCGTACCTGCCGACTTCCAAGTAGTCGACGGCGATGATGTCTTCCGGTACCATCGCGACGTTTAACAGTTGGCGACCGCTCATCTCTTCTACGCAACTCGCGCACGCACACTGCAAACGGAGATAGCGGTACGGGAAAACACAGGTTGAACCGTCTGACCAAGTGATGGCAACGCCATCGCCGACTAGATCGACATTAGTTGCCGTAATGTTCGTATCTTCCATGACGCTTCGCTCATGCATGATCCCCGAGTGATCGTTTCGGTATCGCAATTTGCATTGCTGGGCTAACCTTGTTTAAGCGTACCCGACAATCAACACGACTACCCGACACTTCAGGAGCGAAACCGTGACGACAGATAGCGACAACATCGTAATGGGCCTCATCGGTGCTGGCGGCAACACCCAACTCAGGCACATCCCTGGACTCCGAGCCCAACCGGGTGTCGAGATCAAAGGGCTGGTTAACCGATCACGAGAATCTTCTGAGCGAGTCGCCGGTGAGTTTGAAATCCCAGAGGTCTACGAAGATTGGGACGAACTGCTCGAAGACGATGAAATCGACGCTGTATGTATAGGTACTTGGCCATATATGCACGCACCTTTGGTCATCGAAACGCTCGAAGCTGATAAGCACGTCCTTTGCGAAGCTCGTATGGCGATGAATTCTGATGAGGCTTTACAGATGTTGGACGCGTCAAAACGCGCTCCTCATCTAGTGGCGCAGATAGTTCCGGCACCTCACACGCTCGAAATCGATCAGACAGTGATCGGATTGATCTCTGAGGGCTATATCGGTGATCTGGTCAACGCAAAGCTCCATGTGGGAACCGGCAGCGATTTCCCAAACCCTGATCTACCTTTGCATTGGCGGCACAACCGCGATCTATCAGGCAACAACATCATGACAATGGGTATCTGGTATGAAGCTATGATGCGTTGGTTCGGCCCTGCCAAAACGGTGCAGGCCTTGGGGCAGACCATCGTGAGTCACCGCTTGGATGAAGACGGTCGGCGTCGTTCAACAACCATTCCTGACCACATCGACATTCTGATGTCTATGGAGTGTGGCGGAACAATGAACTACACCACCACGGCAGTGTCCGCTTTCTCTCGTGAACTCGATCTGTGGGTACATGGCACCGATGGAGTTCTACGCGTCGAGAACGCGGGTCCTGACGAGCCGACAGGCGCGGTCTTCAAATTGAGCGGGGCACGCCGCGGCGATGGCGGTTTGAGCCAGATCGAGATACCGCCGGAAAATCGCGGAGCATGGCGCGTCGAAGAGGAGTTCATCAATGCAATCAGAGGAATCGAGCCGGTTACCCACACGAATTTCACCGACGGGCTGAAGTACATGCAGTTCACCGACGCCGTGACGGAATCGGTCAAGACGGGCAACTTAGTAAGACTGCCGTTCTGAAAAACTCGAGAACTGTGACATACCGACTCGAATGAGTCGAATTGGGTCCCCGAAAATCTCTGCATCATGAATGCAGAGATTTCGGACTTCCATCAACAGATAGCAAAATCCAGCCAGCGTTCGGCTTTCGTCGACCCAGAGAAACTGGCGTCCTTCATCGAGACTCCGTCGGCTGCGCCAGATTGCAGCGCGTTGACGCTTGATCCGATGTTTGCGCCTGATATCAATGGCGAAGTCTCGAACGCAGCATCGCGAAGCACTTCAACTGGAATTGTCGACGAACTCAGTCCTGTATCGGCCTCTGTCTCCAATGACGATAAGGCCTCTCAATTCAACAAATTCCGATTGAAGGACGTTCCTGAACGTGAGCGACCGCGGGAACGCATGCATGAACTCGGTCCGGCCGGAATCACGAACACTGAGCTATTGGCGATCATCCTCGGATCCGGTATCCAAGGCATCAACGTGAAAAACGTCGCAGACAATCTGTTGACTCAGTTTGATGGACTGCGCGGACTAAGCAGTGCGAGTTCATTCAATATGCAGAACGTTGGAGGTATTGGCGATGTAAAAGCTGACGTGCTAACCGCGGCGTTCGAATTGGGCAGAAGAGCAGCCCAAGAAGAGATCGAAGCGCCGGGGAACGCTTATGGGGGCCACTTGCCGAACGGCGAGGCGATCGCATGGGCCGTCGCCAGACAGTTCACTACACGGTTGCGCGACAACGCCCAAGAGGAGATGTGGATTGTGCTGCTAGACGTTCGGAATCGTTATCGTGGCAAGGCTCGCGTCTACATCGGTTGCTGCGACCAGCTGGTGGCTAAGACGGGCGAGATTCTGAGCCGTGTTGTCGAACGAAACCTTCCCCGTTATGCGCTAGTTCACAACCACCCATCAGGGAAAGGCGACCCAAGCGGAGCCGACATTTCATTTACTGAGCGATTGGTCAGAGCTGGGCAATTTCTAGACGTCGAACTAGTGGACCACGTCGTTCTCGGTGAAGACCTGCGAAGTTTCGTCAGCATGAGGCAGAGAAAGCTAGTCGACTTCAGTTGTTCGCCCATTTCGGGGCGACGGATCATGGACGATGACGATCTCTCTGCGAGGGACCGCTAAATTCGGGAACCAACATCGGTTGTAGGGCGAAGAAAACCGCTAACCGCTGTCGCCTCCAATCGCATCGCCGATCTTGGACACGAGCATGTAGACAC
>VXTA01000309.1:0-2468 GCA_009837685.1 Chloroflexota bacterium
GAATACTCGCCTCCTGACCGGATCGGTGAAGTGGTATGGCTCCACATTAGCGGCGTGGTCGATAGCGTAGTCGTATTGCAACATGCAGGCGAGGAGATCGGATTCCCAGCGGGCTTGGATTGCGGCAGTTGCAACCGGAATTGCAGGTCGGGTGGTGCCAGTTCTGCGAGTTGGGTTACGGCGCGAGTTGTTGTCAGAATTCGAGGTGTTTTGCACCGTCTCGCGTGCTGATCGCTTCCTGGTCAGCACATGGATCATGTCGTCTACGGCGATTCCGAGTTGCTCACCCAGTCCACTGAGTTTTCTTTGCTCGCGGATCGTGTGCGGGGGGATGTTTTCGAAATAGGGTTCGACTTCGTTGAGAGCGACGTCGAGTCCGTTCTCGGTCGCGGTGTTATGACTGCTCAGGCTAGTGCGGATGACGAAGTCGATGATTTCATCGGCTTGGTCGATTGAAGCGATCCATTCGGCGCCGTTGTTCCGGATAGCTTCGTCAGGGTCTTTGGCTTCGCCGTGTTCGGAGACGACGGGGCTTGCGATGCGAATGTCTATCGGTGCGCGTCGGCTGTTCGCCTGCGTCGTCGTCCGGCGCCCGAATTCGGATAGGGCCACTTGCAAGCCGCGAAGTGTGGCTTGCTGCCCGGCTTCGTCGGCATCGAGGCAGAGGACGATCGATGGAGGGTTATCGGGATCGTCGGGGAGGAATGTTGAGATGGTTTGCAGTTGTTGGGAAGTTACTGCGGTACCCATGCAGGCAACGACGTTTTTGAAGCCACGCTCTTGTGCGGCGATGACATCCATGTAGCCTTCGACGACGATTGCTCGGCCGGATGCTCGGATTGCATCGGAAGCCCAGTGCATGCCGTAGAGGATTTTGGATTTATTGAAGATTGAGGTCTCGTGGGTGTTGAGGTATTTGGGTTGGGCGTCATTCATGGCTCGAGCGCCGAAGCCGATAACGTTGCCGCGGGGGTCGCGGATGGCGATGGTGATGCGATTGGTGAACATGTCGCGCCAGGTGTCGTCGTTACCTTTGACGACAAGTCCGGATTGGACAACGGCTTGGCTGTCGGCGGCGATGGATTTTAGGTAGGCGATGAGAGAGTTGACACCGCCGGGAGCGTATCCGATGCCGCGGCGACGTGCGGTCTGGGCGTCGATGCCGCGTGATTCGAGGTAGGCGAGGGCTTCCTGTCCTTGTGTGCCTTCGAGTTGGCGGGTGAAAAAGTCTTCGGCGATTTGGTTGACTTCGTGGAGTGCGGCGGATCTGCTGCGTCGGCGGTTGTCAGAGTGCTCGTCTTTGAAGTTTGGTTCGATGCCGGCTTTGAGGGCGAGTTTTTCTAGTGCCTCTTTGAACTCGATGCCGTCGGCTCGCATGACGAAGTCGAACATGCCGCCGCCAACGCCACATGCACCCCAGCAACGCCAAGAGTCGTGTTCGAGCGAGATGCTGAAAGAAGGTGTTCGTTCGTCGTGGAACGGGCAGAGTGCTTTGGGCGTGCGAGAAGACAGGTTCTCGAGAGCGACGTAATCTGAGACGACATCAACGATTGTCAGCCTTGCCTTGACTTCGTCAACTAAGGTCATCTGCTCTCCCCGCCATTGGCGAACTGGTTGTCTACAACGACCATCGCCCGTTTGCGACGATCGAAACGTAGTGTCTTGATGTTCGCGAAGCGTGCTAGCACGCTTATGGGTTAGGAAGTATAAACGAGGTTTGCTTGAAAGCAAGGGCGTCTTTTGGGGTCGAAAAGGTAGTTTGCGGCGTGTTGTATGAACTGCGGATTGCGCTGATTTTTTTGTGATGGGGTGTGAGGAGATCATGTGTTGGGCGCGTTCAATTCTCCCTTTCGGGGAGATTCTGTTAGACCTTTCGATAGTCGAAGCATCGCCGCGTCTTTCGGGTCGCGTGCGATAAGCCGGTTTGAATGTCAATCAATAGTCCGGCATCGCCGACGTCGCCAGACCGTCGGCCCTCCGGGAGGCGTGTGAAAGAACACTCCCGCCATCGCCCGGTTCTTCCTCCGCGCTGGTGCCGTAGCCTCACCCGACCGACGAGCCGGGCAGACGTCTGCCGGATAGGGGATGCGTTCGCCCGAACCTTGAACGGGCATCCCCCGCGAAATTCGCTTCGCTCTTTCGCGCCCGCTTCGCGAAAGGGGCGTGGGATTTCCCGTCTGGCTTGCGAGTCGGAGCCAGCGTAACACTCCGCATTCGAGCCCTTAAACTACAACGACCCCCGTGACCGGATTCTGCGGCCGCGTTTCGCCCGTCTTCTCAGACGTCTTCCAGTACTGTTGGCGGACACCGTCGGGGAGCCGTGTGTTGGCGGCTCCGTGCTACCCGCCCGCGACTATTGCATTATTCAGTTGTGTTTGAGTTGCGTCGAAAAAGGATTTGCGCACAACCCGTCTCGACGCGGCGATTCTTCGTTTTTCGGGGCGCCGATCCGACGGGTGGCCGGATCG
>VXTA01000309.1:2478-5966 GCA_009837685.1 Chloroflexota bacterium
TATATTACTACATATGTTGCGGAAATCAAGTGGTGGTTGTCTGAACCGCTGATTACGCTGATTTTCGTGATGGGCTGTGATGCACCCCGCCCTTTTGTCCCCGTTCACCCTCACCCTTACCCTCTCCCTTCAAGGGAGAGGGGATATGCAACACAGCCACGCGGCCCCGGGCATACCCCGCTCACATCGCTACGCTCGTTCGCGCCCCTTTCGCTGAGCGAAAGGGGCGGGTTACCCTCTCTAGATACCCGCCTGCGCGGGTATGACGGGACTTGGAATGAACGTGGGAGATGTGTAGTTAGGTGCGTGAGATGTGGACTCGGCCTTGGTATAGGCCTTGGGTACTGCCGGGGGAGATTCGTTCTAGGGCGATTATGGCGAAGGAGTCGGTCATGCCGGATACGAAGTCGGCGGCGGCGTATTCGGGTTCGATGGAGATGACTCGCATCCATTCGGGTATGTCGTCGAGGTGTTTGCTGTAGTGTTCGTGCATGAGATGAACGGCGTCGCGGGCGCGGAGACCTTCGGGGGATTGGGATGTGGGATGGTATACGCGTTCGAACATGAAGTTTCGGAGTTGGGTGGTGACGTCGCGCATGGGATCGGACATGCGGACCCAAGGTTGGGCGTTGATTCCAGGGCTCTCTGCGGCGCAGTCCCATGATGCGTCGATAACGTCGACGACCATTGCGTTTAGGCGTGAGGAGTGTGCATCGCCTAGTGCATCTCGGATTTGGATGGGTACATCGGTGGTGTGGAGGATCCCGTCGCGTTCAGCATCGGCGAGGTCGTGCGCGAGGTAAGCAATGGCGTCGGAGATGCGGACGATCTGTGCTTCTAAGGACATTCCAGCGACGGCTTCGGAGGTGATGAACTTGCCCTCGGGTTTGGAATGACGTTTGACGGCTTCGATCACGTCGTGTGTCAGATTTAGACCATCGCCGTGTTTTTCGAGGATGGTGAGGGTTCGGACGCCTTGAGCGGCGTGAGTGAAGCCATCGGGGAGTCGTTCGTTGAGGACATGTTCGCCGATGTGTCCGAAGGGGGTGTGTCCGACGTCGTGGGCCAGAGCTGCGGCTTCGACGAGGTCTTCGTTGAGGTTGAGCGCGCGGGCGATGGTGCGTCCGACTTGTGAGACTTGCAAGACATGGGTCAGGCGCGTGGTGTAGTGGTCGCCCTGCGGGTTTACGAGGACTTGGCTCTTGTGCTTGAGTCGTCGGAAGCAGTTGGAGTGGATAATTCGGTCGCGGTCGCGTTGGAAAGCGGCGCGTACGGAGGAGGGATCTTCTTCGCGGTCGCGGGTAGCGTCGGCGGATTTTGATGCGAAGGGTGAGAGCGCGGCTTCTCGTTGTTCGATGCGGTGCCTGACGCGCAAGTGACTTGTCTGTAAGTGATCAGCTACCGATGCATCGATCATGCGACGGTCACCGTCTTTGCGAGGTTGCGTGGGCGGTCGGGGTTGTATCCGCGCGCTATGGCAGTGTGGTAGGCGAGTTGCTGGAGGGGTATGGTCATGAGGAACGGCGTGTGTTCGTCATCGTCAGTGGGGATTGGAATCCATGCGTCGGCTAGGGCTTGAACTTCGATATCGCCATGCTGGGCGAGTGCGATGACTTCGCCACTGCGGCTCTGGACCTCGTAGATGCTGGTAAGTATCTTGTTCCTGAGTTCGCCGTTTTCGGGCACGAGGACGATGGCGGGTGTGTCGGGTTGGATGAGTGCGTTGATGCCGTGTTTCATTTCGGAAGCGGAGCACCCCTCGGCGTGGACGTATGCGGTCTCCTTCATCTTGAGGGCGCCTTCCATCGCGATTGGGAATAAATCGCCGCGTCCTAGGATGAGCATGTTTTCGACGTTTATGAACCGATCATAGGCGAGATCTTCGATTTCGTTTTCCTGCCCCAGAGTGCGGTTTATCGCTCCTGGCAGAGAGGCTATTGATTGGACGTGTCGATCAAAATCGGGCTGGCTCAATCGGCCGGCATTTCGCCCCAGTTGCAGTCCCATCATGTATAGAACCAGCATGGTGTTAATAAACGTCTTGGTAGCGGGAACGGCAACTTCCAAACCTGATCCGATATCGATAGCGACATCGGCCATCCGTGCCGCCTCGCTGTGAACGTTGGCGGTGACGACGGCGACGGTGCTTCCTACACTCTTCGCCTTCTCAATGGCGGTCAACGTGTCGTAAGTTTCGCCTGACTGAGTAACTGCCAGCAAGAGGTCGCGTTCGCCCATCACTGGATCGCGATCGGCCAACTCCCCGGCGTATTCGACCGATGTGGGGATCCGAGCCAAACGCTCGATGCGCCGGGCGCCAGTCATAGCCGCGAAATGCGAAGTGCCCATACCTGCTAATACGATTCGATTCAATTCAGGCGGCAACAAAGCAAGTTCAGGAATGTCGATCCGCTTGTTACTGAAGTCGACTCTTCCGCGCAGAGCGCCTTGGACGGTAGCAGCCTGCTCGGAGATCTCCTTATGCATGAAGTGAGCGTGTTCGTTGATCTCAGAAATGCGGTTTCCGGCGATCAACTTCACAGATTCCTTTTCGACCAGGTTTCCCACCACATCGACAATCGTGGCTCCATCAGTACTGATGCGAACCGCTTCACAGTGATCTATATGCGTCACTGCATTCACGTCGGAAGGCATCGCTGCGGCGTTGCTGGCAAGAATCCAAGCGTCGCTAGACTCGCCCATCATCAAACTGCCAGCGTATCCGATTCTGACGCCCACTACGGCGTCTGGTTCGTCTGCAGAGATAGCGAGGATCACTGACAGCCCCTTTAGGCGCCTGCTCGTTTTCTTGGTCGCGGTGAGCAACGAATCACCCGCCTGCATATGGCGAGCAATCAGATGTGCGATCACCTCGGAGTCGGTCTGAGATTCGAACTCAATTCCATCATCCTCAAGTCTGCGCCGCAATTTATCGTGGTTTTCGATGATTCCGTTGTGCGCGATCGCTACTTTGCCGTCGTAGCTGAGATGTGGATGTGCGTTCGCATCTGTCGGTGCTCCATGAGTCGCCCAACGAGTATGCCCAATCCCCGTCGTGGCCTGTCCGAACTGACCATTGATCGTCTCTTCAAGAGCGGAAACTCGACCTGCGCGTTTGATCGTAGTTATTCCGTCGCCGTTTATAGCGGCGATCCCTGCGCTGTCGTAGCCTCGGTATTCGAGGTCTTTGAGCGCTCGGAGCAGGAAGGTTTTTGCATCGCCGTTACCGGCGTAACCCACGATTCCACACATGTTTTTAGACTGATCTTCTGCTTGTTGGCGATGAGATGGTGGTGGTGCGTGCTTGCGGTCCAGATTCTGTCGGCTGACGTTCTCCGATCGAAGTTGTCAATTCGAAACTGTTGGACACTTTGTCGGCGAAGATGCCACGGCGTTCGGGCGGCAGGTTAATCGCTACTCTTGTCATGATCTCTTCGGTGGCATGTTCGAGCGCGGTGCGATCGGATATGTCGATGGAAACCTTGAAT
>VXTA01000222.1 GCA_009837685.1 Chloroflexota bacterium
CGGTGGCTCGAAAGCCTTGCGCCGACGCGCCTCAGAAATGATGCCTTCGTGCTGAACGCTACGGGTGAATCGACGCAGCATCGCCTCGAAGCTCTCACCCTCTCGATTCTTTACCTCTACCAACTGAAATCGTTTCTCCTGTGGTCGAACCCGTTCTGATCCGTGGAAAGCGGGTTTACATTACCGTATCGATGGTAACACCTGAGCCTTAACCGTTACGATTTTCGACGTGCTTTTCGAACATCGCCAAGCCTTTTTGCAGTCGTGCCAAAGTCCGCTCACGTCCCAGAACCTCTATCGACTCGAACAACGGAGGAGCGATACGCTTCGCGGTCATCGCAACGCGGATCGGAGTGAAAAGCTGTCCCGCTTTTAAGCCAGTGGTCGCAGTCAAACCGCGCAGCGTGCTCTCGATCTCTTCAGTCGTAAACGGCTCGACAGAAGTTAGGGCACCGATGCTGCTGTTTAACGCAGTTACGACCATCTCTTCATCCATACGTCGCCCGATCATCTCCTCCGGGTTCGGATCGACTTCGTCCACGAAGAGGAAATCAATCAGCTCAACAACGTCCGGTAGCACCTTTATTCGTTCCCGCAGCACGGGCACCATCGCCTTGACAACCGAGCGATCTATCGGACGGTCAACCTCTTCAGACAACCCACCTTCCTCTTCCGGTCGCTCTAAATAGGGCAGCATCATCTCGGCAAGCACATCCTCATCAGCCTTGATGATGTGCTGCTGGTTCATCCACTCCAGCTTCTGCGCGCTGAACTTCGCCGGATGCGACAATATCCGCCCGATCTCGAATCTTGACGCAATCTCACCACGCGTCATCACCTCCGTATCGTCCCCCGGCGACCACCCGAGCAGCGCGAGATAATTCAGCACTGCGTCTGGCGTGTAACCCGCATCCCGATACTCCAATGCCGACTGCGCTCCATGACGCTTGCTGAGCTTGGCACCGTCCTGCGCGGTGATCAACGGCACATGCACATACTTCGGTGTCGGTATGCCGAGTGCCTCCTGAATCAAGACGTGGCGCGGCAGACTCGGTATCCACTCTTCACCGCGAATGACGTGCGTTATTCCCATCTCATAGTCGTCAACAACATGCGCGAGATGGTAGGTCGGGAACCCATCGGATTTCAAAATGACAAAGTCCTGTAGCAACGAAAGGTCGAACCTCAACCCGCCCCGCACCTCGTCCTCAACCGAAACATCGCCGTGGTCAGGCACCTTGAACCGCACTACAACGTCAAGACCCTTGTCTCGCGACTCCTGGATCTGCTCCGGCGTCCGGTATCGACCTCGGTTGTCATACCCGGGAGCTTGCCCTGCCGCCTGCTGACGTTGCCGCAACGCCGCCAGTTCCTCGGCCTGCGTGTCATCGTAGTAAGCAGCACCAGAATCAATCAGCTTTTCCGCCGCGTCAGCATAGAGTTCCAACCGCTCCGACTGTGTGTAAGGCGCATACGGTCCCCCGATATCCGGCCCCTCGTCCAAATCCAGACCAAGCCAATTCAGCGACTCTTTGATGTGCCACTCGGCATCAGGATCGTACCGGTTCTGGTCCGTATCTTCGATCCGAAGGATGAACTGACCGCCAGTCTTGCGGGCAAGAAACCAGTCGTATAACGCGGTGCGAAGACCGCCGATGTGCATCACTCCGGTAGGGCTTGGAGCAAAGCGAACGCGTGCGGGAATTTGTGTAGTCATACTATCCAGATTAGACGATTAACGTGGGGAATAGCCTACGGCTGTAAAAGCAATGCTGGATGGCGCACCGATCATCGCCTGCGTACGCGCCAGATCACGCGGCAAATCAGACGTAAACTCAAGACCTTCTCCCGTAATTGGATGCTTGAAACTCAGCCGGTTAGCATGCAAAAACTGCCTGCGAAGGGGTATCTCTGGCAGGATGACACCGTAAACCGGATCACCAAGAATCGGGTAGCCAATGGCTTGCATATGGACGCGTATCTGATGCGTACGTCCCGTCTCCAGCTTCAGATTAACCATCGAGAACGATTTGCCGAACGCATGGAACCCCGCCGCAAACGCGAAACGAGTCCGCGCTGGCCTTCCATTCGGGACGACCGCCTGCCGAGTTCTGATCGTCGGATGGCGTCCGATCGGACGGTCTATCACCCCTCGTCGCCCAGTAAATCTGCCAACAAGCATCGCAACATACCGCCGGTCAACCTCGCGCTCTTTGATCGCCGCGGATAGGGCAGTAGCCGCATCTGCAGTTCGAGCAACCACCATCAATCCCGAAGTATCTGCATCAAGCCGATGCACGATCCCAGGCCGTTCAGCCGGTTTCAACTCTGCAAGCTCGGGGAATATCGCCAAAAGCCCGTTCACTAACGTTTTGTCTTGTCGACCCGCTCCAGCGTGAACCGCTATCCCAGCAGGCTTATCAACGACGATCACATGCTCATCTTCGTAGGGAACACCGAAATCTAGGTTTTGAGGCAACGGTGCTGCGTCGGGCAGCGCAGGTCCAGGAGCATCGAACTCCACGAGGTCACCCGCATCCACCTTTGCCGAAGGCGTGACAATCGCTTTTCCGTTAACCCTCGCCGCACCCGATCGGATCAGCCGCTGCACCTCGGTCCGCGACAGACCGGAAACTTCGTGCCGAATAAATAGATCGAGACGGATCGGCAACCCTTCGCCATCAAGCTCGAATGTCAGTTTCGGAGACATTAGCAATGGATCGATTCAACGTCCCATATCGCATCGCATCGGCACACTTCGGACAACCGATACCAGCGTGAACGGTAGCAGCAGGAGTAGAAACCGCTGCTGATTCTTCTTCCCGATGGTTGAAGAAATACCAAACCATCAACACCATACCGACCGAGATAGCAGAGTCCGCAACATTGAATATCGGCCATGGTCCCACATCGAGAAAGTCGGTCACATACCCCTGCTGCAACCGGTCCAAAAGATTCCCGAGCGCACCCCCAAGTTGCAACCCCAACGCCAAACGCAACACGAAAGATCTCGCACCCGTAGTTGCATACACCCACAGCAAAACCCCCACCGCGAACAACGCCACAAAACTCAGAACATTGTTATGCCCCTGAAACAGACTGAAAGCCGTTCCAGTATTCCGAGCGTGAGTGATCCGCAAAAACCCTTCATCCGGCCACGATTGCCCCCAGTCCAACCACGCAACAATTACTGACTTCGTAGACTGATCGAGAAGCAAAACAACCACCGCCAAAACCCAAAGCATCCAACTCCGCCGAACCCAAAAATCCCAAGCTCGATACCCAATTCCCCGCACTCTGTCATTCTCACGTAGGCGGGAATCCGCAGAGCGCGCTTCTTCATGACCAGCAGACATACTCACGATTTTAAGACCACCTACCCCAATCACAGTTCATCACCCAAAATCACAGCAATCACAATTCAAAAAACAGCGATCATAGTTCAAAATAAGACTCACACAACCAACCACCAGGAGCCATCTGATCATGGAAGTTCGTGTAGACCTGCGTAGCGATACCGTCACAATGCCGTCGCCCGAAATGCGGCGCGCCATCTACGAAGCCGAAGTCGGCGACGACGTATACGGCGACGACCCATCCGTCAACGAGCTTGAGGAAAAATCGGCGGAGATGCTCGGCAAAGAAGCCGGACTATTTGTCACCTCAGGCACGCAGGGCAATCTCGTCTCGATGCTCGCACACTGCGGCAGGGGAGACGAGGTGCTAGTAGGCGACCGTTCGCACATCTTCTCCAGCGAAGCCGGCGGTGCGAGTGTCCTTGGCGGACTCTTCCTATACCCCATAAAAACGGATCGCCATGGGTTCTTGGAACCCGACGTCATCCGCGCAGCTACCAAACCTCACGACTACCACGTACCACCGACCAGACTCCTCTGCATCGAGAACACCCACAACCAGATGAGCGGACAACCCCTCACCGCCGAGCAGACCCACGCCATGGCCGATGCCGCACGCGAAGGCGGAATGAACGTCCACATCGACGGCGCACGCATCTTCAACGCCGCCGTAAGCCTCGGCGTCGACGTCAAAGAACTCGTAGCCCCCGCTGACTCCGCAACCTTCTGCCTCTCCAAAGGGCTGTCTTGTCCCGTCGGCAGCGTCGTCGTCGGAAGTCAAGACTTCATCAACCACACCCGACGTTGGCGCAAGATGCTCGGTGCAGGAATGCGACAAGTAGGCGTCATCGCCGCCGCAGGCATCTACTCGCTTGACAACATGATCGAACGCCTCGACGAAGACCACGCAAACGCCAAGAGGCTCGCCCAAGGACTCGCCGAAATCGACGGCATCAGCGTCGACCCCGACAACATCCACTCCAACATCGTCTTCTTCCAGATCCCGCCCGGCAGCGGCAGCGCCATCTCAGCAAACCTCAAAGAGCGAGGCATCCTAGTCAACGCCGGCGACCCCATGATGCGAATGGTCACCCACTACGGCATATCTTCCGAAGACATCGACTACACCCTGGTAGCCATGCAACAGCACTTCCGTCAAGCCGCCGCCGCGGCGTAGAGGTGCTTGGCTTTAATCGCCAGTGTCGTAGCGTTCCCCCCACCAATACCGCAACCGCTCGCCGATCTGCTTCTCCGCTCCCAACTCACCCGGCTCGTAAAACTGACTTCCCTGTAATTTCTCGGGCAGATTCTCCGACGGCTTGAAATGCCCCGGCGCGTCGTGTGGGTATTGGTAGTCCTTGCCGTATCCCATGTTCTCCATGAGTCGCGTCGGCGCGTTGCGAAGGTGCATCGGAACGGGTTCGTCGCGACTCGCGCGCACCAATCCCAGCGCTTTGTCAATCGCTAGATACGCCGAATTCGATTTAGGGGCGGAGGCCAAGAAGATCGTCGCCTCCGCAAGCGGGATACGACCTTCCGGCATACCGATGAAACTCACCGCTTGCTGAGCCGCGACCGCCACGGCGAGTCCGTTAGGGTTGGCTAAACCGATGTCCTCAGCTGCTAAGATAACGAGCCTGCGCGCGATGAACATCGGATCCTCTCCAGCATCTATCATCCTCGCGAGGTAGTAAATCGCAGCATCCGGATCAGAAGCGCGCACACTCTTGATAAACGCCGAGATCGTGTCGTAGTGCATATCGCCGAGCCGATCGTATCGTGATCGTTTCTCGATCGCCTGCTCAACCAAGTCGACAGTGACGATTCGCCTCCCGTCTTCTTCGGGAGCCGATTCGACCGCGATCTCCAGCGCATTCAAAGCAGACCTCGCATCGCCATTCGACGCGCTCAGAAGAAATGAACGCGCTTCGTCGTTCAACATAGGATTAGCCGCTGCCAATCCCCGCTCCAAATCGGTGAGGGCAGAGTCGATGATGCGATTCATGCCGTCATCGTCTATCGACTCCATTGTGTAGACCCGAGTCCTGGAGAGAAGCGGCGCGATCACCTCGAAAGACGGATTTTCGGTTGTTGCGCCAATAAGAATGAACGTGCCAGCCTCCACATGAGGTAATAGCGCATCCTGCTGAGATTTTGAGAAGCGGTGGATCTCGTCGATAAAGAGTATCGTCCGAGTACCTGTTGCACCGATCCGGTGCTGCGCGTCCGCGGCTTCTTTCCTAATATCCCGAACACCCGAAGTAACTGCCGATAATTCCGCAAAATAACTCTTGGTAACACCCGAAATCAGCTGCGCCAGAGTCGTCTTGCCACTACCGGGTGGCCCCCACAGGATCGTGTAGTGAAGCCGATCGCGCTCAATCATGCGACGCACAACACGCCCGGCCCCGACGAGTTTCTCCTGCCCCACGAACTCGTCGAGATTCCTCGGTCGCATGCGCGTCGCCAGAGGTGCTTGGCGATTGAGGATCGCCCGTCTTCTGTCGTCGAACAGAGTCATGACTGAAAAGGTAAACGACTTCCGCAGACCGCGACGTTTCGGTCCGCGTGGATTTGCGGTTAAAGGTGAGTAGCTGGTGAGACC
>VXTA01000310.1:0-642 GCA_009837685.1 Chloroflexota bacterium
GTCGCGGTACGGATCAGATTCACGCACAGGGTCGATGAGGAAGTACATCGTTCCGCCACAGACTAGACCATCTTGTGCCGCTAGGTCTTCGTTGAGCTGATAGTCGCGCAACTCGGCGTCGCCGCCGCGCTTGAGGAGTTCTTGCGCCGCAAACCAGATGTCGCCCTCGACGCAACCACCGCCGAGCGTGCCCACGCCGCTACCATCCTCACGCACTAGAAGCTTGGCGCCCGATTTTTGGGGCGTCGAACCTGAAGTGCGAACCACAGTCGCGACGACCATCGGATTTTTGTCGTCCAACTCTTGAACCGCTGCTTTGAAGACCGATTCCATGCTTCAGTTGCTCCTGAGGCGCGTCCGAATCGAACTGCCACTAACTACTCTCACGACCACGCAAGCTTACAGTTACATGCTACTACCAGTGTCCAGTTAACCGTTGATTTAGGTGTCCATCTCAGCGTCTTCTTCGGCGCGACGGCGTCGGCGTTCACGGCTTACGACTACCGCGATGACAATGCCGCCGAAGATTAGGACGAAAAGGACTGTGATGATGATTGGCACGATTTCGAATTGAGTGCCGGGATCGCGACTGGTGGCGGAGATGTTAACGCCTTCAAGGAGATTTGCGTCCCAGATTAGGAC
>VXTA01000310.1:652-5950 GCA_009837685.1 Chloroflexota bacterium
GTGCTCGACGTATTCGCCTGGGAGTTCAAGGGAAAGGACGAAAGGCAGGTCGAGTTCGCCAAGGTCAAAGGGTATGTCGCCAGTTAGATCGCCGAGTTCACCTAGGCCGTCGACTACCGAGGGATCGGTGGTCTGGTTCAGTTCGACGATCCAGCCATCGTCATTTTCTGTACGGGCGAAATTGAATCTTCCAATGCCTACGGTGTCAGTTAATTCTCCGATTATGGAATCGCCCTCAGACACGGCGGCTAATGCCGGATCATAGGGGTCGAAGTTGGCGCGGATCCTGACGCCGGTGTATCCGGCTGCGGAGTACGGTTCTACGGAAACGCCTTGGAGGCCTTCGGATTCCAGTTGATCGCCGGGGGTGTCTAGAAAGTCGCCAAACGGATCTTCGCCCCCGAGTTGAGCCATCGACATGATGGTGTCGCTCACGGCAGCAATAAGCTCGATTTCTCCCTCGGCATCTTCACTGACACTGACGTTGATTTCCGCTCTGCACGCTGTCAAAGCGACCAACACTGCAGTGGCAAGCAGCAGGGCGCACAGAGATTTCGAAAGTTGGATTGAAGCGACTGACAGTTTCATTTTCGGCGTCTTCTCAAATGTCGTAGATCGTTTCGGGTTTACGATACCTCTTTTTCGATTATCGGTGATGTTCATGTGACTAAGGAAAGACCTACGCCCGCTGTGGCGCATAGCAATACGACCGCCCACGATGGCAGTTTCCAGAACATCAACAACCCGAACGCCGCTGCTGCGAGAGCGAAATCGGCTGGATCTTTGATCGAGGAGGTCCAAACGGGATCAAATAGCGCGGCGGCGAGGATGCCGACAACCGCGGCGTTGATGGCCACCAATGCCGCTCGGAAGTTAGTTGCTTGGCTAAGTCGGTTCCAGAAGGGAAGAATAGCGATGACCAGCAAGAAAGATGGCAGAAAGATTGCGATAAGAGCGATGAGAGCGCCGGGGATACCACCCGGACCGACATCCATGACCGTGCCAAGATAGGCGGAGAATGTGAAAAGGGGACCGGGAATAGCTTGGGCGGCGCCGTAGCCAGCAATGAACTCCTCTGCGGTTGTCCATCCACTCTCAACCACCTCCGTTTCTAGTGTGGGCAGGACTACATGCCCGCCGCCGAACACTAGCGACCCGCTACGAAAGAAGCTGTCGAATATCGCTAGAACATCGACATCCAGAATTATCCGCGCGAGAGGCAGACCAATCAGCAGCACGAAGAATATGACTGCGAAGGCGATACTGATCCATCTAGGGACGTCGTATGCAAAGTCTTCGGTCGGAGATTCTTCGACGTAGTGCCGACATCGCCACCACCCGTAAGCACCAGCGACGAGAATCACGATGACCATGCCGAACGCAATAGGGGAGAGCAAGATAGCGACAGCTGCCAAGACCGCAATCGTGGCCCGAGTTTTGTCGGGCGCTAAAGTAGTGCTCATGCCCCAAAGCGCCTGAGCAACGACGGCGACGGCTGCGATTTTCAGACCGTTGAGCCAATCGCCCTCAAGCAGGTTGTCAAACTCGGCAACGCCGAAGCCGAAGGCGATGAGGATGGCCGCGGATGGTGCGGTGAAGGCGATCCAAGCTAGGAGGCCGCCGAGGAGACCGCCGCGCGTGATGCCGACAGCGATGCCGACTTGGCTGCTAGTCGGGCCAGGTAGAAAATGGCATAGGGCTACGAGATCCGAGAAGCGGCGTTCAGATAGCCAGCGCCGGTTTACTACGTATTCTTGGTGGAAGAATCCGATATGGGCTATGGGCCCGCCGAACGAGGTAAGCCCGAGGCGCAAGGCAACCCCAAAGATCGTCAACAGGTTGCGAATGCCGTAGGTTGCGTCGGTTGGGGATTCTTCAGTCACCTATGAAGTCCTTTCAACCGGCGTTTCGGGTTCCGGCGTTCACCGGAATGACGTTACTTCAGACGCGGAACTCTTCTAGGACATCCCATTTGGGCTCGAGTCCCAAGCCGGGTCGATCTGGGGCGTGAACGTAGCCGTCTTCGATGTACAGCTCGTGCTGCCAGATCTTGCCGTGCATCGGGTCGACGGTGTCACGGTAGTACTCGAGGATCAGACCGTTGGGGATAGCCGCGACAAGGTGGATGTGGACATATTGCGAGCCGTGGGGCGCGATGTCGAGATCGTGCGCTTGGGCTAGAGCGCAGACCTTCATGAACTCGGTGATACCGCCAAGAACTAGCGCGTCGGGCTGCAAAATGTCTACGGCCCGATGGTCGATCATGTCTCGGAAGCCGTATCGAGTGTATTCGTTTTCGCCAGCCGCGACCGGGACAGAAGTGGCCAGCGTTATCTCGCGCTGTCCGATGTAGTCGTCCGGTTCAACCGGTTCTTCGAACCAGAAAAGGTCGTACTTTTCGGCTTTGCGAGCGAATTCGATTGCTTCGTAGTGACGATAGGCGTTGTTGGCGTCAACCATAAGGCGTACATCCGGCCCGATGGTTTCGCGGCAGACGCGGACGCGTTCGATGTCTTCGTTGATGGGGACCGCACCGACTTTGATCTTTACTGCGCGTGCGCCGAGTTCGACGTTAGAAGCCATCTCGGCGGCGAGTTCTTTGAGGCCTTTTCCTTCTTCGTAGTAGCCCCCAGCGACGTAGGTGTCGACGCGGTCGGTATATCCGCCGAGGAGTTTGTAGACGGGGAGGCCGGCGACTTTTCCTTTGATGTCCCACAATGCGATGTCGATACCGCCTAAAATGCGTGTGCTGATGCCACGCCTGCCGACCAGCTTGGGGCGCCACATCTCTCGCCATATCCGCTCGTTGTCGAGCGGGTCCATCCCAACCAGCATCTTCTTGAAATGTCCGACGAATGCCTCTCCAACTTCAGGACTGGCCTCAATACCTCCTGCGAGTCCGATACCGGTAATGTTCGGATCGTCGGTTTCGACGACGACGATGTTCAAGAGGTTGTGGCTGTAGGTGTAGAGGCCGTTGGTGATGGGCACCTCTCTCGGCCATTTGAACATGTCTAGGCGTACATCGGTGATTTCCATCGAAGATCTGCTTTCGAGTTGGGTAGGATTCGGTTAGTTCAGTTGAATGTTAGCGCAGGGGAGTTTAAGGCGCGTTGAAATCGCTCTTTTGATGACCAAACCTTCGATACGCCCTGACAACTAACCGACAAGCAGGGCGGAGTAGAATTGATACCACACTGAGGCGCGGGCCCGTAGCTCAGGGGTTAGAGCAGTCGGCTCATAACCGATCGGTCGGGGGTTCGATTCCCTCCGGGCCCACCACCAAATTTGTGATTGCAGTTTGTATTCGGATGTATTTGCAGGCAAATACCACTTTCGATGCCACAATTCAATTCGACGTTTTCTCTTGCTCTCAGTTAGCAGTGTGTGCGGCTCAACGCGTCGTCAGTTAACCGGAATTTGGAATGACGCATTCGTGGTACCCGGGTTTGTGCTTGTGCTCCGTCTCCGGTCAACTTCGCCACTGGGTCTAGGGTGTCTACACCTGGTTAAACGACTGTGGGATCGACAAACTCGATAGGTCAGATCGCATTCTGCCTACGGGATGCTCAGTTACACAGCGTTCACTAACGCGGCGATACGATCTCGTAGCTTTTGGCGGCGAACCGAGTAAAAATCGGTGAATTTCTCGATCTCCCTAGGGACATTGCCCAAGAGATGACGTTCGCAATAGTTTTTCCGGTCTTGGTCGTCCGTGCAATGGACGTCCAACCAGTCTGCGGGGAGGGAGGCCCTTTTCTCATTGTTGACCGAACGGTCTAGAAGCTGGAGGTTCGCTAGGCGGTCGCACCTATCCCGAAACGGTTCGATCTGCTCTTCGCCAATGCCTGCACTTCTCAGCCGGTTGGGCGTGAACCTGCTCTTAGGGAATACGTGGTCGATGTCAGAACCGTCGCGAGACTCCAAACGAGGAAAGAGCATGGTCAACAACGGGAAGATTCGTCTGTCACCTAGCCGCATATCTGCAAGATCCTCTATCTCCTCCTCGACGAAGTCCAACGTTTTGCCCCTCTGGGCCATCAACCGACGTAACTTGGCAGCAGGGAACTCCGACCCTCCCGAATTGCGGAGCACCTCTCGCAGCGCCGTGAGCAAAGTGTCCAATCCGCTTCCCCAGATCCCTGATTCTTTGAGGATGGACCGTGTCAGCCAACCTCGAATGACATTGCGATCGCTGAGGAAACGGTCGCTGGTTTCAAAGTCACGCGGTGCCCCCTTCTTGTAGAGGTAATAGGCAATGGGCAAGAGCGAGTTGGTGGCCCGGATCGTGCGGCTGTCGAAACCGAAACTGTCCACCAGTTCCACTGTTTCCAGCAACGCCTGACGTATGTCCGGCCAATTCTTCTCCAAGACCGCCATATTCTCATGCGTGAAGTTCTCGACCTTGAACCCGACGCTTGCTATGTCGGTGAGCATGAGCCCGGCTTTCAGCACGAAGTCCGCGTTGAAGAGGAGCCCGGCCCTCACTTTGTTCATGTCGTCCACCAACCCGTAGACTTCACTCCTGGCGTCTAAGGTGTCCCATTGTGACGTCGCGATGCTCAGGAGAAGGTTGGAGTAGGAAAGGGGTGTTCCTCCGCTGTTACACCGAATGAATATGTTGAGGACTCGCTCAATGTCTTGGCTCTTCTCCTCGTAGTAGGCGACAACGGGCTCGACACAAATGGCCTGGTGGAGACGGTTCAGTGTGCGAAAGGCCATGCGCTGGCGATCGGCGTCAAGGCCTTGGTCTGTGATCCAGTCCAACATATCTGGTGCGGGGCTATCGCTGGAAAAGCTCAAAACATCCGAAGCTTTGAACCACAGATGAGCGCCCGTTAAACCGATGCGGCCTTCGTCGATGAACTCGAAGACGTATCGGCTGCCTTCTTCATCAGGATCCGGAGGTGCCAGCAGGTCAAGCGCCAGTACTCGCTCAGGGAATGCGTCGGAGCTATTCCACCACTTGTAGGGCAGTTTGACCGCCATGGAACCGCGAAGGCCGATGTTGAACGCAGTCAGCCGCTGTTGACCATCGAGCACGGCAGTGAGCGGTTTGTCATAGATCGGCCCAAGTTCCGGGCAATGCGGGTTGTCCCGTTGGTGGTATTTCTGGACGAAGTCGTACCAGCGGTACTGACCAGAGTTCTCCGCGTCGACCCTCCAGAACATGAACTCGCCAAAGGGGTAGCCCTGCATCACGCTGTCAAACAGATTGCATACTTGCTCCGGCTCCCACACGAACTCCCTTTGGATAGCGGGGAGAACATATCCGCGCGATTCGATACTGTCCAAGGC
>VXTA01000223.1 GCA_009837685.1 Chloroflexota bacterium
AAGAAGCGATATTCCTCGGACGCGAGATCTCCGAAGAACGCGACTACAGCTTGAAAACCGAGGCGATAATTGACCGTGAAATCGATCGACTGCTTCGCGAAGGTGTAGAAACCGCGACGAAGATCTTGACCGAGCATGAAGACCGACTCGAAGCGGTGTCTAGCTTCCTCCTAGAAAACGAGACCATCGACGCCGATCAGTTCGAAGCCATCATGGAAGGTCGCGATCCACTCGCCGTCCAAGGTGAAACCCGCGATTCTGGTGATGGCGGGGATGTCGCTGAAGATCTCGAACCTGTTGGACGAACCGAGGGGTCATCCGCCGTCGATCCCTCACCGGCTGGCTGAAACTCTGCCGACCAACCAGACCGCGCCCTACCACGCGCACCCTCGATGCGTAACCACCTCGCCGGAGGTTCGCGTTCCGCTAGCCGCTTCGGTTCTAGTCGTCAACCCCGACCACTTCATCATCGACGAGTGCCTGCGCCTCTTCGTTCGAGTACCCCAGCAACTCGGTGAGCACCTCGCGCGTGTGCTGCCCCACCGTCGGAGCAGATCCGACCACCATCGGCGTCCGGCTGAACTTGATCGATTTGCCGCTCACCCACATCGTCCCGGCAACCGGATCCGGCACCTCCATCATTATCTCGCGCTCGTGGAGCTGCGGTTCGTTCGCTGCCTGCTCGGTGGTGTTGACAGGCGCACAAGGTATGCTGTGCGCCGAAAGGTCCTCAACCGCCTGCTTGGTGCTGCGCAGCTTTAGCCATTCACTTATCCCTTCTTCCAAAACATCCACGTTTTCTGTGCGGTCATCGCGCGTTGCGAAACGCGGATCGTTGAGCCATTCGGGATGCTCCAACGCCTCGCACACGCGAGGCCACATGTTGTCGTTGCCTGCCGCGAGGATCACATGACCATCTTCTGTTTCGTACATGCCGCCGAACGGCGTACCGCCGCCGCCGATCGCGGTGTCCGGCCGCGTCGTCTCTACACCTCCACCCAAATAGGCCGATATCGGTATTTCGTTGGTAGTGAAGCCGGTATCTGCGAGGCAAACTTCAAGGGCTTGACCCTTTCCCGATATCTCCCGCTCGCGCAGTGCCGCGAGCGCGCCGATGCAGGCGTGCAGGGCCGTGATGCGATCGATCAGTGGGAAATACGTCTTTATCGGAGGCAAATCTCCGTAGCCAGTTAGCGACATCAGACCACCCATGGCCTGACCGATCGGATCGAATCCGACCTTGTCCCGGTTAGGACCGTACTGCCCGTAAGCTGAGACATTGATCATGATTATCTTGGGGTTCATCTCTCTGAGCTTTTCGTATCCGAAGCCCATTATGTCGATCGTCCCCGGACGAAAATTTTGCAGGAAGATGTCGGAAACCTTCACGAGATCGCGCAGAACGTCCTTGCCCTTTTCGGTGCGAAGGTTGATTGCGAGGCTCTTCTTGCCGCTGTTGTATTGCACCCAGTAGGCGGACTGCCCTCGCACTCGCGGCCCGTTTGCACGGCTCTCGTCGCCGCGCACCGACTCAACCTTGATCACCTCGGCGCCCATGCGCGCAAACATCAGCGCGCAGCGCGGCCCTGCCTGATAACGCCCCAGGTCCAGCACTCGAATTCCCTCGAGCGGCGTCTTCAATTGGCCGTTGTCAGATGCCATCGGATACTAACCCTTTCTCCCTTTGCGGGCGATAAACTCGGCGAAGCCTTCTTCGACCGGCGTAGGTTTAAGCTTGGCCTTTTGCGCCGCCGCCTCGTTGTCGTACATCCAGCGCCAGCCCTCACCCACATCATCGATCATCAACTCTTTGATGCCTTGCACCATGCGCGGATCGTTGGCGGCTATCTGCCGTGCTATCTCCAACGCCTTGGGCATCAGATCGTCGGAGTTGACGAGATGGTTCAACAAACCGATGCGATATGCCTCTTCGGCTCTGACGACGCGAGCGCTGAACAGCAGTTCCTTAGCTATCGGCCAACCGACCTGCATCGGCAGACTCCAAGTGGAGTTCACTCGCCCATACGACGCGGCGAGGAAACGAAAGCTCGAACGCTCACATCCCACGCGAATGTCGAAACTAGACGCCATCACCGCGGCCCCGCCGTACGCAAGACCATTCAGTGCCCCGATCGTCGGCTTCGTGCAGGCTGCCACATGCCACGAGTACTCGGCGCGGTTCGGGTCTGGCGGCGGCGGATTCTCCGCATTGCGCACCTGTTCGTGGATGTCCCCGCCCGCCGAAAAGGCTCGTTGGCCAGTGCCAGTAAATATGACCGCCTTGATGTCACCATCCGACTCCATGTCGCTTATGGCAGCATCAACCTCGCGGGTCAGCCGTCTGCTCAGCGCGTTCAGAACCTTTGGGCGATTCAGACGAATGATACCCACGCCGTCATCTTTGGACACAACAATGTCTTCGTAGCTCATAGCAGGCCTTTAGTGTGTCATCGCTTCACTCGGTTCGTCAGAAGTATAGTCTGGCGCGCCGCAAACGGAGATCACTATTGAAGCGTTGCATGATTTTCAATGACCACTCGCATCGACCGGGAGGTTGACCGTATCCTATCTGTCAGCGCCTGCATCGGAGTTGATTTGCACGAATTATTGATTTTGGCGTATACTCGCAAATTGTGCGGCAAGGTTTCATCCGTGCTGATCACCGTCTCATAAAATCGACATCCGCGGTCGCGGAACACGACGTGACAATCCAAGCCATACAAAGGCGCGACTGGGCCATCCTCGTCTTACTCCCCAAAGGGCGGATCGAAGCTCCCGACATTGAAGAGTTCGAAAAGCCCATTCAAGAGCGCATTCGCAATGGCGATTCGAATATCATCATCGTTTTCGGCGATGTAGAAGCCATCGATTCGGCTGGTTTCCACTCTCTCCTTTCAATCGCCGCTCGCGTGGTGATCCGCCACGGCAAATTGGTGGTCTGCGGCCTCGGCACCAATATTCGGACGCTGTTTAGCGTCACATCCTGCGACCAAGTCGTAGAAATCGTCGATTCTTACGATGATGCTGTGAAAAGTTTCCGCTGATGACGGCTAGAACCCTCGCCACCGCGAAGCCAATCGCACGAACCTAAACTTACTGCATGACCATCGAATATCGAGGAGACCTATGGACAATTGGCAGGTGGGTCTCCGGCTTCTACAACAACGCTTACTTGGTGACCTGTAACTCCACCAAGAAAAGCGTCATCATCGATACTCCCGACAAGCCTCGCGAGTTGATCGCCGCCGCCGCCCAGACTGACGTCCAGGCGATCCTAATCACCCACAACCACTGGGACCATCTCGAAGGATTCGACGTCGTCACCGATCGCTTCCAGGCCCCTGTAGGCATCGGCGCGAACGACGCTGATGCCATCGCCGACAAAGACGGATATCGCAACCCGATCGATGTTTCCCAAAACAATATCCTCCAAGTCGGGGATATCTCGATACGCTGCATCGAAACACCAGGGCACACCGCCGGCTCTACCTGCTACCTACTTCCAGGCGATAATCCCGGCTCCTCACCCCACGTCTTCTCCGGCGACACGCTGTTCCCTGGCGGCCCTGGAAAAACTGGTAGTCCCGAGGCTCTGAATCAGATCATCGCTAGCATTACCAGCCAATTGCACAAGCTACCGGCTGACACCGTAGTCATGCCGGGTCACGGAGATTTCACGACCATCGAACAATCCGCGGAAGAGTACGCCGTTTTCGCCGCCAAACCGCGAGACCCCGGACTCTTCGGCGATGTCGCATGGCAGTGACACCGTTCCGAAAACTCGGCTTTCGGGCCTCTTAACCGAGAAACCTCGACTTCGATACGCCGCCATCACCATTGGCGCAGTTCTTACTTGGATCTGCCTTGATGTCTGGCTATCCCGGATATTCCGTGAATATCCCGTCGGGTTCCAAAACCAAGATCCAACACTGCCGTCGTTCGTCTTCGGTTGCCTATTCGTTGCTGCGGCTATCGGTATCTCGATATTCCTCGCAAGGACCGCCGCAACCCGCTATCTCGTCATCTATGTGGCAGCTGGTTCTGTCTTTCTCGGCTTCGCTATCCTTTTCGCCACGCTGAGCGACCGGGTGGAAACTCAGACTGCCATCAGAAGCGCCGCTGCCGCAATCGTCGGCTCAGCAGCGTTGATCGCAACCGCAGTGTCTTATGCATCTTCAACTTCAAAACCCCTCCTCGAACAACTCCGCTTATACCTGCCAGGACAACGGAAGTTCATAGCATTCGGCTTGCCCTTAGCTGCGTGGGTGGCGATTGCTATCGCATGGCAATTTACTCCCTTCAACCCCGTCGCTCATCCCAACGCGCCGGACCCCATCATTGGACTCAACAGCGCGTTCGATAACAACGTATTTGCCACGATCATCTACGTCGCGATTCTCGTCCCGATAGTAGAGGAGTTGTTTTTCCGCGGAATGATCATCACGTTTCTGGCCAACGCCACACACCCCGCCATCGCAGTGCTCATCTCCGCGTTAGTTTTCGCGCTGTTCCACATCGATCCAAGCTACTTCTCAATCAACCAAGTCATATACATCTTCTGCCTTGGAACCGTTTTCGGCACCGCGGCGGTAATCACGAAGTCGATCTGGCCCGGAGTATTGATGCACGCTCTGAACAACGCATTGGTAACTCTGCAGTCGATTCCTTTCCCAACCTGATCCACGAATAACATTGTTAGGTTGTGAAACGCTGATATGTCCAACCTGATCCAAGACGCATTCATCCGAGCCGCAGACAACGGACGGACGGCTATCGTACCGTTCGTCACCGTCGGTCATCCCCAGCGCGACAGTACACCTGCCGTCGTCGAAGCACTATCCAATGCTGGCGCCGACGCCATCGAACTCGGCATTCCTTTCAGCGACCCCCTAGCCGAAGGGCCAGTCATTCAAAAATCCAGCTTCCGGGCTCTTGAGAACGGCATCACACCCGAAGCCTGCTTCCAAAACGCATCCGAAATCCGTAGACGCGGCGTCACGACTCCATTGATCTTCATGGGCTACTACAATCCGATCTACCAGATTGGTCTAGACGAGTTCTGCTCCCGCACCAGAGACGCTGGTGTCGACGGCATCATCGCTGCCGATCTCCCTGCCGTCGAAGCGGGTCCGCTCCTCGATGCCTGCGCAAAGGCCGACATCTCCCTCGTCCCGTTATTGGCCCTCACATCCACCGAAGAGACTATCGCCCAAGCCTGCAAACAAGCATCCGGCTTTGTCTACTGCATCTCGCTCCTCGGCGTGACCGGAGCCCGCGCTACTGTGTCTCATCCGGTCGAAACGTTGGTCAAGCAAGTCAAGTCACACACCGAGTTGCCGGTCGCCGTCGGGTTCGGAATCTCAAATGCCAAACACGTCCGTGAAGTTGGAACATACGCCGACGGCGCCGTCATCGGCAGCGCCCTCATCAACCTCATGCAGGACAACCCTCACGAAGACGCACCCCAAACGGCCGCCCGTTTCTTGAAGTCGTTGAACGAATAAGCTACCTCTTGTAGCTCCGCATCCGACGATAAAATCGTGACGAATCCATCAGAAATCAATCCGAAACCCTGGGAAATCATGACTGCAGTACGCGGCGTTCGAGGCGCCACAACCGTCCCTGAAAACTCGCGCGACGACATCATGGACGCGACCGAGGAGCTTCTCAACGAAATGGTCGCAACCAACGATATCGCATCGGAAGACATTGCCGCGGTCTACTTCACGCTTACTGCTGATCTGAACGCCGAATTCCCAGCCGTCGCGGCACGCGAACGCCTTGGTTGGCGGCTCGTGCCGCTGATCAACTCTATCGAAATCGACCGGCCCGGTTCGATGCGCAAATGCATCCGGGTAATGCTCTTACTCAACACGTCTAAATCGCAAGAAGACATCCAACACATATACTTGAGAGATGCCGTAGTGCTGAGAGC
>VXTA01000086.1 GCA_009837685.1 Chloroflexota bacterium
TTCTGTTTCTGCGCCTGACAAGCGACTCTTCAAGCAAGGCGTCCTTCAACGTGGTGGTTGGTGGGACACCGAATCAACAGCCGATACCCCGTCGGACCACGCGCCGCCGAACGTGTTCGACCTCGAAAGCGCAGTCCACTACTCAGATACAAGCGGTTTGGGCGACGGAGACGATTTCCACTTGGTGCCGTTCCTTTCGAACAGCCTCTACGAGGGAAGACTTTCCGCGACCCCGTTTGCGATGCAGAACCCGGACCCGATGAGCAGTGCAGCTTGGACGACTTGGGCTGAAATGAACGACCAAGAGGCTGAACACCTCGGTATTCGCGAAGGCGATGTGCTCTTCATCAAATCTGAATACGGCGAGATCGAAGCGCTCGCCTACCCGACTCCCGGCGGCCGCCCCGGAGTTATTGCCGTCCCGATCGGCCTTGGCCACGAAAACGGTGGCCGATATGACGAAGGACTTGGTGCGAACGTTTTGAAGATTCTCGCTCCCCAAGTTGAGCCTGCTAGTGGCTCACTGGCTTGGGCAGCGACTCGCGTCCGGGTGGCCCGATCTGGTCGTAAACGCGAGTTAGCTAAGTTTGAGGGCGAAGTAACAGCGTTCCCAGTCGAACCTGGTGTGCCTGTTCTCGTTGTCGCCCCTGGCGAAAGCGCACATGACGCCGAGATCGCCAACCATCACGCTTATCAGCAAGAATTCCTGCTGCCCGACAAGGGCGGAGAGGGCGAAGAAGAGTCCGGAGGAGGCCACTGAAGAGTGGTTGTCGCTTGCGCGCATACCATGAACGTGGATTGACCACATGACATTGCAACGGGAAAAGAGACAGTACAGCTGGGGCATGGTTGTCGATGTCGACAAGTGCACCGGGTGTCAGGCTTGTGTATTGGCCTGTCAGGCCGAGAACAACGTTCCCTTGAACCTCCAAGACCGGTTTGAGCGAGCCAGAGCCATGTCGTGGATCCGCGTGGAGCGTTACTGGGAAGGCGAGTTCCCGGACATCAAGGCGCGGTTCATTCCGATCATGTGCCAGCACTGCGAAAACGCGCCATGTGAACCAGTGTGCCCGGTATTTGCCACCTACCACAACAATGAAGGCTTGAATGTTCAGGTCTACAACCGATGCGTCGGCACGAGGTACTGCGCGAACGGTTGTCCCTACATCGTTCGTTTCTTCAACTACTGGGAACCGGTGTGGCCCGAGGCCTTCCGCAACCACCTCAACCCTGACGTTACGGTTCGCAGTCGGGGAATCATGGAGAAGTGCTCATTCTGCATCCAGCGCATCCGACGAGGCGTCAGAAACGCCGAACGTGAGAACCGCAACGTGGTCGATGGCGAGATACAGACGGCATGCACACAGGCTTGTCCCACCGACGCTCTTGTATTTGGCAACTTCAACGACGAAGACAGCAAAGTCTCGAAGATGAGGAAGGACGATCGCCACTACACCCTCCTTCCGCATTTGGCGACGGATCCCAACGTTGTATATCTGGCGAAGATCGATCCTGACAGATCAGCAGGCGCATCACATGGCTAGCGAAGCAGTACATTCAGGAGCGCATTCTGGCGTACATGCCGAGGCGCACGAGGAAGCACATCACGAGCTGCCCGCGCGCGTTGAACCCGACGTCACTACGTCGGAATTGATCGCCACGACCGAAGCCAACGCGACTGGTGTTCGAAATTGGATGTGGATTCTCGGCGCGTTGACACTCGTAGGGATTGTTGTCGCGTTTGTGAAGGTCTTGATCGAGTGGAGCGACCAAGATGAATGGGGTTACACCGCGGCAATGGTGGCTTTCCTGTTCAGCGCGTTTGGTGGCGCCCCCTTGGTGGCGATCGCAGGGACATTAGCTAAGGGGAATTGGGTGCGTCCTATCGCTCGATTCGCCGCCCTATGTTCGCTTGTGTCAATCATCTGCACGATCTGGATGATTCCACTGATCCTGAACCTCCCGATGCTCGTGGTGGATGGTGCACGTCGGCGCTCGATTTGGTTCGAAGGACCGGACGTATCTCCTCATATCTGGGCGTTGGTTGCGATGATCACGCTGATCATCTCAGCCCTTGGCTTGATCTATGCCTATGCGATACCAGACTTCGCAGCGATGCGTGATCACTCAACTGGTTGGAAGCAACGATTTGGTGCCTGGTTGGCGCGTGGTTGGATCGGAACTACGGTTCAATGGAGAACGATGCGGATGCGCATTGGTATGATGGGCACGCTCTACTTCTTCACATTCGTGTTCGTCCACTTCATCATCAGCACCGATTTCGCCATGAGCTTGGTGCCGGGTTGGCGAGACGCCATATTCCCGATGTACCACGCGATCTCCTCGATCCAAGCAGGATTGGCAGTTACGGTAATCGGACTGTGGGCAGCCAGGAAGTACCTCGGACTCGAAAAGTACCTCCACTTGGATCAATTCTGGTCGATCGGTCGGCTGATGTTCGCGTTCACGCTGCTGTGGGGCTACTTCTTCATCTCGGCGTTCATCGTTTTCTGGTACGGCCGAAGCGGCTCCGACCAGATGTGGATCGATTACTTGATCCTAGGCCCCTACTTCTGGGTTTTCATACTGGCCATGCTATTCATCTGGTTCACTCCTTGGTGGTGGCTAATCTGGAACCGGGTCCGCAGGAGCTACAACGGAACTGCCATCGGTGCCGGATTGATATTGCTAGGCGTGTTCTTGGACCGTGTGCGGCTCTACGTCGCGGCTTGGACGGTGCCCGAGGATCGCATCCACGAGCGGTTCCTCACTGAGTACCCATCGACCGTGTATCCCGACGTCATGGACATTTTCATCATGGTCGGCGCGTTGGCAGGAAGCATCCTATTGATCCTCGCCGCCACGCGCGTCTTGCCAATCCTGAGTATCTGGGATGTGCAGCAATTCAACCTTCTCTACCGACCAGTGGAATACATGAAGACAAAGGTTTCGTTGATCGGCAAACCCGACTAAAGCTGGCAGGCTGCAAGCACTCTAAGCCACTATGCAACAACGCAGAACAATCGACCAGATCCACACTAACCGTGTCTTGCTGAATGGCCAGTTGGACACGCCTAAGTGGTGGGCGCCAACCGTGATAGTCCTTGGCATCATCGTCGCCATAGGGTTCTTCCTCATCGGCATCATGGTCAACAAGGGACTTGGCGTAACTGGCCTCTCAAGACCCGTCTACTGGGGACTGTTTATCACGACCTTCGTGTTCTGGGTCGGTATCAGTCACGCCGGTATCATGATCTCCGCAATTCTGCGACTGTCGCAAGCCGAGTGGAGGCGCCCTGTCACACGGGCAGCTGAACTTCTCACCGTATTCTCGCTGTTAACCGCGCTGCTGTTCCCGCTGATGCACGCGGGACGACCTTGGCGCATCATCTACTTCATCCTGCCGTATGACTTTGCGCGCGGCATCATGCCTAACGTTCGCTCGCCACTCATCTGGGATCCAGTGGCGATCAGCACTTATCTGACTGGTTCAACACTGTTCCTCTACATCGCCCTCCTACCCGACTTGGGCAACCTTAGAGACCGCACCACCGGATGGCAAAATGCGCTCTATACAATCCTTGCTTTGGGATGGCGCGGTAATCCGAGGCAGTGGAAGTTGCAGACTGTAGGCGGCATATTGCTTTCCGCGTTGATGCTTCCCATCTTCGTTTCGGTGCACTCGATAGTGTCGTGGGACTTTGCTGTCACACCAGCAGTCGAAGGCTGGCACTCGACTATCTTCGCTCCATACTTCGTTATTGGTGCAGTCCACTCCGGCGTTTCAGCCGTGGTGACTATGATGGCGTTGATGAGGTGGTTGTGGAAGTGGGAAGACTTCATTCGCCCCGAGCACTTCGATGCTTTGGCACGACTGTTGATCGTTGTGGCGACCGGTTGGCTCGCGTTCACATTCCTAGAGCTACTGTTCGCGGTGTACGGGTTGGACGCTCCGGAGCTGGAGTTGCGTGATATGCAGATCTTCCAATGGCCATGGAATTTGCTATTCGTTACGTTCTTGTTCACGGGTTACATCATCCCCGTTGGGATGTGGTTACAAAAGAGCGTCAGGAACAATATCGCGTTGATGTTCTGGTCGTCTCTGTTCGTGAACATCGGAATGTGGTTGGAGAGGTTCATGATCATCGTGCCGGGCTTGGCGCGTAAAACCCCGTTCGTCTACACCTGGGAGGCTTACCGGCCAAGTGGATTGGAGTGGTTCATCCTGTTCTGGTCGCTGGCGTGGGTGACGTTCCTGATGTTGCTGTTCTCACGCTTCTTCCCATTGGTGCCATTGTTCGAACAAAAAGAGAGCCAGACATTTGGAGACTCGATCAAGATCGGCCGCGTCAGGGTGCCGGCGATTGTCCGCGAGGCTGATTAAACGAGAGGATTCAGGAAGCTACCGAAATGAGCAAGAGCGTACTTGGTCTATACAACGATCCCAACCAAGCTGCGGATGCCATGGATGCGCTGAAAAACGCAGGCTTCGCACAAGGAACATTCGACGTGCTAACTGGCACGCCGTATCCCGAAGGTGCCTTCGGCGAGCACGTCCCCCAACACCGACTGTTCCGGTTTCCCGCATTCGGAGCGATCATCGGCTTCACCCTGGCGCTGTTCCTAACCGCAGCGACACAGATCGCCTATCCGTTGGTTACCGGCGGAAAGCCGATCTTGTCGTTGTTCGCTATGCTTGTCATCCTCTACGAGATGTCGATGCTCTCGGCGGTCATCTCGACTGTGGTTGGCATCGTTATTGAATCGCGCTTGCCGAATGTCAATCAGGGCGTCTACGACAATCGAATCACCGAAGGACTCATCGGCGTGGTCATCACAACTGATGACGACAAAGCCGATACTGCAATCGACGCGTTGAACGGCGCAGGTGCAATGGAGATCAAACAGGCGTGAAACCCTTGATCGCTCAAAACTCTTCGAGAGTTGTTTCGCGCGCTCTGCTGCCGTTGGTGGCGGTTGTAGTGGCTGCAATCAGCGCGGTCGGCTGCGCGGTTCAGGAATCGAACACGTATCCGATCGAGATCTTCTCAGAGATGCACTACTCTCAATCGACACGGATGCAAGAACCTCCGCGATTGGCTCCAGCAGCTGACGCGGTGCCTTTCCAAGAGATCGGTACTGAACAGGTCCTAACGGTTCCAGCGCGCGCGGAACGCCCATACGATGCCGCCCGTGCACGCGAACTTTACCGCATCAACTGCGCGACTTGTCACGGCACATCCGGCAATGGCGACGGGCCGGCAGCTCAGCACATCACGTCTACGAACAGCTTCTGGGCTCAGACCAACGATTCGCCATATGTTGGCCCCGCAGATCTGATCGAAAAACGCGCGACGTATGACCAAGAAGCAATGTACAACTTGGTCTCGAACGGCATCGTTGTGATGCCGCGATTTAGAAACCTCCTCCCAGAGGAAGATATTCGGGAGATCGTGGCTTACGTCTACGATCAAAACACCGGCATCGGCAAATAACCGCGAACCGTTGCCTCTAATCCTGTGGCGTAGATTTCAAACGTCTCGGACGCTACGCGTTAGGACAATCCACTTCTGTTTCACGCGCAGCGAGTTCACGTCGGATTATCGCGATTCAGGGCCTGTCGGAAGCATCTTCATGATGTCTGTGATCTTGATCTCACTGATTGCAGTAGTCCTCGCATCCGGTTGTGTCCGCGAGGATGATCTGACAGCGGATCAACGCGCTTACCAACTGTCGCAACAGTTGATGTGTCCCGTCTGCGACGGACAAACTCTTGACCAATCTCAAGCTCAACTATCGGAAGACATGAAGGCAGTGATACATCAGAAGATTGAAGACGGAGACAGCAACCAGCAGATCCGCGAATACTTCGTTGAGCGTTACGGTGAGATCGTGCTCGCGTCACCCGATGCAGGCG
>VXTA01000189.1 GCA_009837685.1 Chloroflexota bacterium
CTTAGTAGCTGGTGCCGATGCCGGATCCAAACTCGAGCGCGCAGTCCGCCTAAACGTCCCCGTCCTCAATGAAGACCAATTCAAACAAATCCTCGAAGGTCAAATCCCTGACCTAGCCGAGACATCCGAAGAAGCACCAGCGCAGCTCCTATGACTCGCAAACCCAGCCCCTTCGAACGCTTCACACGCCTCTTCGCCGATCCGAAATCCCGCGCAACAAAACCTCAGAAACTCACCAATCCTTGGATCATCCTCGCTATCGGCAACCCCGGGCCCGAATACGCCGAAACCCGACACAACGTCGGATGGTGGGCCGCCGACATCCTCCGCGAACGCCACAACGCCCGCCTCCAAGACGAAGGCCCCTCCCGCATCGCCCAACTAACCATCGAAAACCAGCCTGCCATCGTCGCCTACCCCAAAACCTTCGTAAACAGATCCGGTACCGCCGCAAGATCACTCCTGAACCACTACCAAACCGAAATCCAACGTCTCATCGTCATCACCGACGACATAAACCTCGCCTCCGGCCGCATCCGCATCCGCCGAGGAGGCGGCGACGGCGGACACAACGGACTAAAATCCATCATCGACACACTTCACGACACCGCATTCCCCCGCATCCGCATCGGCGTTGGCAAACCAACCAACGGCGATACCCAAATCGACCATGTCCTTGGACAACCCTCCGACGAAGACCTAACCGCCATCAAAACCGCCATCAACCACGCGGCCCAAGCCACCCAAACCATCATCACCCAAGGCGTAGAAACCGCCATGAACGAGTTCAATGCCAGTTCATCACAATGTTGAGCCTGCTAAGATTAACATCTGTTATCATCGTCGCGTTCGTATTGGGGTACAACCCTTTGCAAAGAGTGTAAAGATGGCTAGGAGCGGGCTAGATGGCTGTCAAAACGAAGAAGACCAATCACAAGGAAACTCCTTCAGAGCAATTCGAAAGGATTGCGCAAAAGGTCATGAACCGACAACGCCGCCGAGATGCGAGGATCGCGAGGGAATCAAAGCGATCCGCTAAGCGATAGTTTCTCCAACCAATTTCCGGAATACCGACAAATCTGCGAAGAAGTTAGGATAAGCCCTCTTCAACTGGTTCAAACTGTTGACTGAAACCATCACGACCACGAAATTTGGATCGTCTCGATGGGCCAACTCTTCTTCTGCGTAGAAATCACTCGCGGCCTCCGAGTCGTTCGGACGAAACAGCAATCCCGATATTTCCCGCAGTTGGAGGTTCAATTCGAGAACCAGCAAGCTGTTACTTCTGCTCTGTCGTGGCAGCCGACTGCTCGCCAATGTTGCATACATCGCGAGCTGAGTCTCCGCATCTAGTTCCTCGGCAAGATGTTTAATCTCTCTTTTGAGTTGGGTTTTATCAGTTGGGGTTTCCGGTACCACTGGTGAGGTTTCAATCCGCGTGATCACGGAACTCATCAAAGCGAAGAAACGCAACCAGCGGACGTCCCCTAAATTCGACTTGAGATCGTCGCCAGTGAACAAACCGATGGCCTCAACTGCTGTAGCCCACTGGTGCTGCAATCGGGATCGGAGCTGGATTTCTGTCTTGATTCCTTGCCAATGTGGATTTCGATCACTGACGTATCTATAAACGAGGTGTAGCCCTCGATACCCGGTATCCCGCGGACGATCGATGTAGTCATCGCGACGAACCAATTCATGCCGGATCCGGCTGTCTAGCAAACCGATACCGACTCGAAACGCGTCCTCCGCAGTGGGAACGATTGCTCGGCAGCCCCCAATATCGTTCATCCGAGACAGCTCCAACCAAGGTTTTTCTCAAGTTTCGAACGGATCGTCGGCATGCGCTTCAGTCGTTGCGCAACAATGCCTCGGCGTCCAACTCTTCGACCAAGGTTGTTGCGAAACGTCCGTAAAGGTCCCGCATGCACTCCGCGCCACTGGCTCACCAACTTGAAGGCAGCAACCCACTCGCTGTCATCATCGCCCACCGCCGGCGCGCTGGCCAAAACGCGACCAGCCGCATCTATCTCTTTCCGATCAAATTGACAGGCAAAAACCATCGAAACACCTAAACTTCGTCAATCTAATCGTTCATCTTGTCCCTATTCGCTCACACCCCACCCGATCCCAAAGCACCTCCGGCAACACCACACTCCCGTCTGCCTGCAACCCGTTCTCCAACACTGCGATAAAAGTCCGTGGCATTCCCAGCGCCGATCCATTCAACGTATGCGGGAACCTCGTTCCACCCCCGCCCTTCGGTCGATACCGAGTATTGTTCCGCCTAGCCTGAAAATCCGTGCAGGTCGACAGCGAACTGATCTCAAGCCACTCCTGAGCCCCAGGCGACCAAACCTCGATGTCGTACGTCTTCGCCGACTGAAACGCGATATCTCCAGCGCATAGCTTCAGCAATCGCGTCGTGAATCCCAGTCGCCGACAAAGCTCCAGCGATATCTCGATCATCTCCTCCAACGCTTCTTCCGAATCATCCGGCTCCACAAACCGAAACATCTCAACCTTCTCAAACTGCTTCACCCGTTTCATTCCCCGCACATCTCGACCTGCCGCCGCATGCTCCTTGCGAAAACACGGAGTGTGCGCACAGTACCTCAATGGCAATTCACCGTCGATAATGCTGTCCTGATGTATGCCGTTCAAAGACACTTCGGAAGTCGGAATCATCCACAAACCCGCATCCTCGTCACGGTAGAGGTCATCGGCGAATTTCGGCAAATTACCAGTCCCGATCAACGTTTCTTCACGAACTAGAAACGGCGGGTTTGTCTCCTCATACCCAAACTCATCAACCAACGTATCCAGCAACCATCCCACGATCGCTCGATGCAACCGCGCACCCTGCCCTCGCAGCATGTAAAACCTGCTGCCCGAAATGTTCGCCGCGCTCTCCATGTCGATGATGCCGAGGTTGTCGCCGATATCCCAATGCGGCGTATCCCACTCACGCGCAGGAGGTGGTTCGACCTCACCCACCACCTCGTTAAAGCTCTCGTCCAAACCCTCCGGCACGTCCCCAAGCGGCAAGTTCGGCAAACCCAGCATCAGAGTCCGTAACTCACTCGCGACAGACCGAGCTTCTTCCTCAAGAGCAGATATCCTGTCACCCGTCGCTCGCATCTGCTGAATCTCGTCCTCCGTAGGTCGACGTTTCTCTGCACCGATGGTTCGAGACACTTCATTCCGAAAATGGCGGGCCGAATCCGTCTGCTGAATCAATTCCCGACGACGAATATCCAATGCCAATATCTCGTCGATAGGCGCAACATCTTCACCACGCTTAACGAGGCCAGCGCGCACCGCCTCCGTGTCGTTCACTATCCTGCGTAGATCCAACATCGCTTCGAGTCCTCAAGATCTCAACTGCGGAAACAACGTAACTTCTCGTATCGAACTTTCACCCGTCACAAGCATCGCCAATCGGTCAATCCCAATCCCGAGGCCCCCAGTCGGTGGCATCCCGTGTTCAACCGCCAGCAAAAACGACTCGTCTAACCGATCCGCCTCAACGTCATCAAACTCTTCCCGCTGCCTCTCCTGTTGCTCAAACCGCTCCCGCTGATCCACCGGATCATTTAGCTCTGTAAACGCATTCGCCAACTCGCGCCCGAGCACGAACGCCTCAAATCGCTCCACGACATCGTCATATCCCGGCTTCTTCTTCGCCAACGGCGACATCGCCAACGGATAATCCACCAAGAACGTTGGGGCAACCAATCGCGGCTCCACCGACGCTGATATCACCTTGTCCAACAACTGCTGCCACGTCGAATTCGGCTCCACATGCATTCCACGCTCATCCATTGCCGCCGCCAACGCCTCCCGAGTCGGACACGCGCGGAAATCGATCCCCGAAGCGTCAACAATCGCCTCGCGCAGGTCCAAGCGAGGCCAAGGCGGAGCCAAGTCGATCGTCTCGCCTTCCTCACCATCCGGCACCGGCACCACAGTTGATCCGTTCACTTCTGTCGCCACAAACGCCACCAACTCCTCCGTCATCCGCATCACATCGTTGTAGTCCGCGTACGCCTCGTAGCTCTCCATCGTCGTGAATTCGGGATTGTGATCAGCGTCGATCCCTTCGTTGCGGAATATCTTGCCGATCTCGAAAACCTTGTCCATTCCACCCACGGTCAGCTGCTTCAGATACAGCTCCGTAGCAATCCGCAGAAACAACCCGCGCCCAAGCGCGTTGTGATACGTCTCGAACGGTTCAGCGAACCCGCCAGCCGCAACCGGCACTAAAATCGGCGTCTCAACCTCCATGAACCCTTGCGCCTCCATGAATCGACGCACCGAAGACGCAACCTTAGAACGCGCCCGAGCGTTCTCCATCACTCGTTCATTCGCCAGCAAATCGAGATACCGTTGTCGAACCCGCGTCTCCGCATCCTGTAGCCCGTGCCACTTCTCAGGCAATGGACGCATCGACTTCGAAATTATCCCGAACGTGCGCGCCTCGACCGAGATTTGTCCCCGCCGCGTCCGCATCACCGGACCTGACACCGACACGAAATCTCCGATGTCTAGCATCGAAAGCAACTCGAAGTCGTCAGCCAGTACATCCGCTCGCGCCTGCACCTGAACCTGACCGCTTCCATCCCGAACATCCAGAAACGACATCTTCCCCATCCCCCGACGCGCCATCACCCGTCCCGCAACCTTCACAGTGTCCGTCCGAATAGAGTCATGATGACTATCACCCTCTAACGACGCCTCAAGCTCCGCAAAAAGCGAGATCGCCTCTTCTACGGAATGAGTTCGCTCGATCCGAGCCGGGAACGGGTCGATGCCTTGTTGCCTCAGCTGATCGACCTTCCGCAATCGGTCGAGTTCCAGACGCGAATACCTCGAAGCCCCGTCAGTCTCAGGCGAGATTTCGGGTCTATCTGTCATCTGGCTCAATTCCGACCTTCTCTACACATAATCGGGCGCACACCAACTGAATCAATCTTACAGACCTCAACCGTTGCCATAGCCCTCGTGAGAAAACGCCATTAATCGCGTCGTGCATCGTTGAAACACACATCACCCGATTCCGCATAATCGTAGTCAACGCTCCCACGAACCACGTGGGTGTGCAGGTACGATGTTGCGCCGAGGCGCAATTCGGAGTAAAACACGCGGAAAGGAAGAGACGTATAGCCAGACACGGGCTACGACCGACATCTTCAAGGACCCGTTCAGCCATCATCTCGATGCTCGGTCCAAACGGCGCAGATGGAATGACCGCGCTCGACCTGTACGCCGGCACCGGAGCCGTCGGCCTCGACCTGCTCGAACATGGTGCTGCACACGTCGACTTCGTAGAAATCGACCGTAGAAGAGCCGCAAAGATACGACAAGAGACCGTCGCCAGAAACGTGTCCGAAAAGGCTTCAACATACCAAGCCGATGCCATCAAGACACTGTCTCGGCTCGCAGGCAACTCCTACAACCTCGTTTTCGCAGACCCTCCATACGACATCAACCCTTGGAAAGACATATTGGCCGAACTCCGCAAACACAACCTCCTCGAACCCCACGCTTGGATCATCGCAGAGCACGCAACTAGGAACCAACTGCCAGACACTATTTCCGGAGCCACCGCCATAAACCGAAAACGATACGGCGACACCAGCATAACCATCTATTCGTTCCCACAAACCTCTGACAACCAATAAAGAAAAATCAGAAGATCACGAAACACAACTATGAGCGACGTCGTAGCTTTGTACCCTGGCACATTCGATCCCGTAACCAACGGCCACACCGACGTGGTCCGACGTGCCGCCGCGTTGTTCGATTCCCTCATCGTCGCGGTCTACAACGGCGATCACAAACGCGTGACCATCGACATCAATGACCGTGTAGGAATGTTACACGAAGCCATTACCGACGCTTCCAACGTTAAGGT
>VXTA01000113.1 GCA_009837685.1 Chloroflexota bacterium
TGTATCCGATGATCTGCCTCGCCCCGGCCTCATCGACCGGAAACTCCGACATCAACCACTCGACAACCTCCGCTGGCGTTTCCTCCTCGCCTACATACGGCATCAACCTCGTCGCGGCCTCCGCTCGAAACTCCGCCAACGCTTCCGACAAGTCCAACGGTCGCCACGGAAAGTCCCCGCGCCAAAACGGCATCCGAGGTAGAGCCCCCGGCGCAGGCTCGGCGATCACGCGATCATCGTCGATCTTGGCAACGCGCCACACCTGACTCCCCAACACGAACGCATCGCCCTCTCCTGACTCGAACACAAACTCCTCATCTAACTCCCCGACCCGCGTCTTTCGGTCCGGAAGCACGACCGGGAACAATCCACGATCCACAATCGCGCCACCATTGCTGATCGCCATCATCCGAGTTCCCGGCAACTGCTGCAGCACATCCCGCGTCTCATCCCAGTGAATCCGGGCTCTCAACGTTGAAAACAGTTCGCGCGGGTAGTGACCTGAAACCAACTTCACAACACCTTCGAAGTTTGGATACGTCAACTCGCCGTACGGATACGCGCCCTTGATGACCCGATAAAGCTCTCGCATCGGCCAGTCCTGCACCGCAACCGCCGCAACGATCTGTTGCGCCAGCACGTCGAGCGAGTTGCGAGGTACCTCAACCGCCCCCACTCTCCGCTCCTGCATTCCCCTAGCCACCACCGCGGCCTCAATCAAATCCTCCGGATGCGTGCCGTAGATCTTCCCATAACTGGTCTCACCGACGCTGTGCCCTGCCCGTCCCACACGCTGTAACCCTTGCGTGACCGTCTTTGGAGATTGAAGCTGCACAACGAGATCTATGCTCCCGATGTCGATACCAAGCTCCAACGAGCTTGTTCCTACAAGTGCCGGCAACTCACCCGCCTTCAACTTCTCCTCGATGTCGCGCCGCAACGTATCCGACAAACTGCCGTGATGCGCCATGAACGGACCATCCTCAGTGCCAGTTCCGACCTCTCCGCTACCGACAGCTACACCGTCATTCTCCCCCTGTTCTCGCGCCGACCACACCGCGTTCAGGCGGTCAGCGACGTTCTCGGCCTGACGACGGCTGTTCGAGAACACCAACGTCGTGTCATGCCCCTCGATGTCGTCCAATACCCTCGGTATCAGCTTCGGCCATATCGAACTTGGATCTCCGCCATCAGCATCGGGCATTCCGTGGACACTTATCTCGATCTTCTTAGACCCCGGACAATCGACGATCGAAACTGGCCTGGGCTCAACAATCAAATTACCCTCTCCCTCGATGGGAGAAGGCCAGGGTGAGGGTGAACGAGGTGCAGGGTTTCCCCCGCTCGCGGGGGAAATGTCCGAAGGACAAAGGGGGCCTCCCCTCTCCCTCGATGGGAGAGGGCTAGGGTGAGGGTGGACATCACCTCCGACCGACGACACGTTCTGACCGCCAAGCAGACGCGCGACCTCCGTCAGCGGGCGTTGCGTCGCCGACAGTCCGATACGCTGGAACCCCGGCGCGATCTGCTCCAAGCGCTCTAACGTGATGCTCAGATGAACGCCGCGCTTGTTCGCGCACAGCGTGTGTATCTCGTCTACTATCACCGTCTCGACCGTGCTCAAGATGCTCCGCGCACGAGGCGACGTCAATATCAGGTAGAGCGACTCTGGCGTGGTGATGAGAATGTGCGGCGGATTCCTTACCATTCGCGCACGAGCTGAAGACGGCGTGTCACCCGTCCGCACATCTGCTCGAACCTTTGGGATTTCGACACCTAATGATTTCGCGGCCTCCTCGATACCCCGCATCGGCTCTTCGAGATTGCGCTCAACATCGTAGCCAAGCGCTTTCAACGGAGAGATGTAGAGCGTCCTAATCCCCTTCCTCTTCGACAGAGCGACATCCGAGTAAAGCGCATCGAGTGCCGAGAGAAACGCCGCCAACGTCTTACCCGAACCAGTGGGCGAATGAATCAGGACATTGTCACCGCTCTTGATTCGCGGCCAAGCCTCCCTCTGCGGCTCCGTCGCCACTCCATGACACTCCCTGAACCACCGCGCCACTGGCGCGCTGAACAGCCCGACGACATCAGTATCGTTATCTGTTGAAACAGTTCGCACCATCGCTCAAAACCACGGTACGAGTTTAAACGCTTGTTGCAACGCTTGATGTGAACCTAGCTCCCGCCGCCACTCCATATTCTCCGTCCCACGATCAACGTCAGCACCGTGTACAGCATATCCATCACCGGGAAGTAGATGATGTGCGAATTGACCGACAGTCCCGTTTCGCTGTCCGGATTCAACTGCCAGAACCACTCCCAAAAGAACAGACTTGCCAACACAATCCCACCGTAGAAAACGAACGATGCCCTCAAATAGGTCAACGTATCCACCTCGTGCTCGCTGATCGCACGTTTCCGCAGAATCCCGACGACCAATACGATCACTGCCCCGATCGCCATAAAGTAGTTCACGATCTCCCACACCGGATAATCCGGTGATCCATCGTGATACAGCGGAGTCACCGCCAAGTGCACCGCCACGCCTATCCCCGTCACAACTAGAAACGCTCCTACGATCTTTCTCACGATCTCCATCTCGGTTGTCCTCCTGCTAATGCTGCGAACCGCAAATCATTTCTTCGTTCAAAATCGTCTACCAGAGCTCCAGCGAAGCCTCAAACAATGATCGCAACTCCTCGGCTCCAGTGGTGCGCGGCGCTAACTTCGTAACTCGATGCTGTGGCAGCGTCCCGGCGACGAATGCATCGATGTCCGACTCGTCGTAACCCACCCCAGACAACCCGTTCGGCATTCCCAAATCCTGCAACAGCTGAATAATCTGCTGCGCCAATATCTCGCCCGCATCTTCGTCATCCACACCAGCAACATCCGCACCCATCAATCTCGCCGCCTCAATATGCCTAGCCGGATTCGCCGACGCCGTGTAACGAAATACCGCAGGCGCGTTCAAAATCACCGACAGTCCATGCGGAATGATCGCCTTCTCGTCGGGATACCCGTCGGGCTGGTAATCCCTCGCGTTTCCAGCAACCGGATACGACATCCCGTGAGGCAGGTGAACGCCAGCAGTCCCGAATCCCACGCCCGCAGCCGTCGCCGCAAGACAAATATTCGCCCGCGCCTCGTCGTCTTCAGGATCATTAACCGCGCGTCTAATGTTCTGAGAAACGATCTCGATAGCCTTCGCCGCCCACACGTCGCTCATCGGGTTGGATCCCTGATACGCTGGGCGATGCGCCGGATCGATCGGTGCCTCGCGCCGGGTATATGGCAACGCGGTATACGACTCCAAACCGTGACATAACACGTCAAATGCGCTGAAAGCCGCCACGTTCCGCGGCATCGATCGCGTGTTCTCTGGATCCACCAACCCCATGTGCGGTTTCAGCGCACGATTCGCTATCCCCGTCTTGGCATGCATCTCCTTCATATCGAAGATGGCCACACCCGAAGTCTCGCTACCCGTCCCCGCAGTCGTCGGCACCGCGATCAATGGCTTCAACGCCCCCGGCACCGGCGTCCCCTTCCCTATCGGCGCATTCACGTACTCCAGAAACTCCGCCGGATACGTGTCGTACAGATTCGCCGCCTTTGCAGTATCCATAACTGACCCGCCACCGACCGCTACAAAGCCATCGAATTCGCCCTGCTCGGCGAACCGGACCGCATCCGCGAACGACGCGTCTGTAGGCTCGACGCTCACATCCGCATACACCACGCACTCAATTCCCTCGTCCTGCAGCGACTCCAACGAAGTCGTAACCGCCGTAGATTCGAGCAACGATTGGTCGGTCAACACCATCGCCTTCTTGACGCCCAGCCGTTTCATCTCGAAACCAAGCTCCGCCGTCACACCAAACCCGAACTTGATGCTCGCAGCATCCATCGCAAACGCAGTTTCCAGTGCCTGAGACATCCCGTTTCTCCGATTGATTGCTCGCCGAATCACACCCATGACTATTCGTCAGCATTAAAGTATGCACCAACCCGCCACTCACACCGCCAAGTCGTGAACCAGTACAGGAAAGAACTCAGCGTAGACCTCTATGAGTTGACGATGTCCGAGGTCTTCTGGCGACAAGGCCTGGATTCATCCGCGACATTCAGCCTCTTCTTCCGTGGCTATCCCAAGGACCGTGCCTACTACATCGCCAGCGGCATAGATGATGCTCTCGATTTCCTCCAAGACTTCCACTTTTCAGCTGACGAAATCCGAGCCATCCGCGACGTCACACCCCTAGCCGATGAATTTATCGACTTCCTCACCGATTTACGTTTTAGCGGAACAGTACGAGCCGTCCCCGAAGGAACAATCGTCTTCGCCGACGAACCGCTCCTCGAAGTTACCGCTCCCATCATCGAAGCCCAGATCGTCGAGACGATGCTCCTGAACATCATCACCACTGCGTCGCTCTTGGCAATCAAAGCCGCCCGCATCGTCCAAGCCGCTGATGGCAGACCCGTCGTTGATTTCGGATCACGCCGCACTCATGGCGAAGATGCCGCAATCGCAGCCGCACGCGCCGGATACATCTCCGGCTTCGCAGGCACCAGCAACGTCAAAGCCGCGGCACTCTACAGTATCTCCGCATACGGAACAATGGCACACTCCTTCATCCAAGCCTTCGATGATGAAGCAACAGCCTTCGCAAACTACATCGACGAATTCCCTGAAACCACCACGCTTCTAGTCGACACTTACGACACTTTGGAAGGCGTCCGCAACGCGATCCGTGTAGCCGAACAAGCACGTTCGCGCGGATCCGCCGTCAACGCGATCCGTCTCGACAGCGGAGATTTAGGTGAACTCGCCCGGGCGGCTCGCGCATTGCTGGATGAGGCCGGATTCCCGCAGATTCGAATCATGGCAAGCGGAGGTCTAGACGAACACAGCATCTCACGGTTAGTTGACTCCGGCGCGCCCATCGACGCGTTCGGCGTCGGCACGCGATTCGGTACATCCGCGGATGCCCCGTACATCGATTCGGTCTACAAACTTGTCGAGATCGACGGTCGCCCAGTAACCAAACTGAGCACCGCCAAAGTTACGCGACCTTGGGCCAAGCAGATATTCCGTCGCTTCGAAGACGGCCTGATGCGTGGGGACGTTTTAACGAGATCGACGTCGCCCCCGCCGAGTGATTGCCCGCATCCAATGCTTGTAACCGTGATGGAAGCAGGCGAACGACTTGAGCAAAACGAATCCATCGCGACCATCAGAGAACGCGTAGCATCAAACCTCCGCTGCATCCCAGAAGATATCCGCGAACTCGAAAACCCTGCCACATACCCAGTCGAATACTCTGATGATCTGACCAGCGCCAAACTCAATGCCTCGAAGCAACATGATTGAACCCTCATTACCAAGTCACGCGCGAGTCGCCGTCATCGGTGCCGGAATAGCCGGATGCAGCGTCGCATACCACCTCACAAAGCTCGGGTGGCGTGACATCGTCGTTGTAGATCAGGGACCGCTGTTCAAGACCGGCGGATCTACGACGCACGCACCCGGAGGCGTATTCCAGATAAACGCGTCCAAGACCATGACTCGATTTGCTCGCTACACCGTAGACGAGTGGGCAGAGTTGCAACTCGACGGAGAGCCGTGCACGAATCCGGTGGGCAGTCTCGAAGTCGCGTGGACCCCGGAGCGCCTCACAGACCTCAATCGCAAATCAGGATATGGGCGGAGCTGGGGCATCGAATCCCACGTCATCACCGCCGCTGAAGCCCGTGAATTCGTACCAATGCTTTCCGAACGGATCTTAGGCGCCCTCTACGTTCCGTCAGACAGCCTAACACCCGCGACCAAACCAGCAGAGGCGATGGCGCGAGCCGCGATGTCAAGCGGAGCGT
>VXTA01000245.1 GCA_009837685.1 Chloroflexota bacterium
GTTGATTGGCATCTGGGACGGGCATCCCCTGCGAGCGTCGCTTCGCTTGCTCGCGTCCCCTTACGCTCCGCGAAGGGGACAAACGATTTGTGCAACAACGATAATATCCACATTGAGCTAAGCGGGATCGCGCGAATTCAGGTGTAGGAGACCACGATGTCAGAGATGCAGATCGAGATGTTGGCTGAGGAACATGCTTTAGTCGGTGAGGGGCCGGTTTGGGAGCCCAAGACGAGCGTGCTCTACTGGACTGATATCCGGGGTGGGCGGTACTTCAAATTCGATCCTGCAACCGGTGTCAACGAGACTATCCACAACGGCATCTTTGTCGGAGGTGCTGCGGTCAATAAGAACGGTGGTCTGACGTTCGGGACTTGGGAGGGAGTGATGCTGTGGCGGTCAGCTTCCGATTGGCAGTGGTTACATCACGAGCCGGAGATGCGGGATCAGATGCAGTTCAATGATGTGACTGCCGGGCCGGATGGCAGTTTCTACGCTGGCAGCTACTTCGAGGACGCGCCACGTGGAGAGTTGATGCGCTTCAAGCCGGACGGGTCGCACGAGATCATCGCTGACGGTCTCGGCATAAGCAATGGCATGGGTTTCTCGCCTGACCTCACGGTCTTTTATCACACCGATTCGTTGGCGGGGGAGATCTACGCCTACGACTACCACGCCGCAGACCACACGCTTTCGAACCGTCGCATCTTGGTGAAGCTCGATCCGAGTGAAGGCATTCCTGATGGCATGACGGTCGATGCAGAGGGCAATATCTGGTCGGCATGCTGGGGAGGCGCGCAGCTCATACAGTTCGACCCTGATGGCACCGAGATGAGTCGCATCAAGTTCCCCGCGGTACAGACATCGGCGGTCAACTTCGGTGGCGACGACTTCACCGACATCTATGTGACGACGGCGACGTTCGGCAGTGACGATCCGGTGACTGATGACGATCCGCCTGCTTACCACTCCATCTCCAACCGAGGCGGTCAGCTATACCGAGTGCGGCAGGACAAGGTGCAAGGGAAAGCGGAGTTCGAGACGGACTTCCATTGGACTTCCTGACATCCGTGGATTCCGGCTTTCGCCGGAATGACGTGAGATGCGGTTAGGGGTCTGGCCCAAAGAGACACCGCGCCGCGCAATCGGAGACTCGGCAGTAGCGTTGTGGGTACTGATTATCCTTATCGAACGCACTGCCCTTCCCCTCTGGATTCCGGCTTTCGCCGGAATGACGTGCGGTGCCGGAATGACGGACAGTGGCGTTAACCCCGCAACGTCTCGTCGAAGCCTACGTGCATCCTTGATGCTGTGGGTTCTGTCTGCCCTTGATAACGGCTACGCAGCTCTTTGGAGCCGTAGGGGTTTTCGGCTGGCGTTGAGAGGTATTGGAAGGAGATCTGCCCTATTGGCATTCCTTTGTAGAGGGTAAGCGGCAATCGTGACACGTTCGAAAGTTCGAGCGTGAGGTGTCCGTCCCAACCGGGGTCGACGAATCCGGCGGTGGAGTGGATGAGGAGTCCGATGCGGCCTAGTGAGCTTTTGCCTTCTAGACGGGCCACTATGGAGTCACTGAGTGTGATGCGCTCAAGCGTGTTGCCCAAGACGAACTCGCCCGGATGGAGGATGAACGGTTGGTCATCTTCGATCATGACCATCTCATTCAACTCAGGGATGTCGCGCCTCAGATCAATGTGCGGAGCGGTAGAGTTTCGGAAGACCAGCACTTTGTCATCCAAGTGCAGGTCGACCGAAGCGGGTTGGACATCGCTGCCACTGAAAGGGTCGATGCCGATTCGCCCGGAGGCGATCTCTTCTCGGATGCTCTTGTCGCTCAGTACCATGCTTCTAACCGAAGCACGCCCCACAGCCCTCGCTGTGGAGCGTGCGTTATGGGATTCTAATTTAGCGAATCCAAGGCTATTCGGTATCTTTGTCTGCGTACATCGCCGCCTTGTCGACACAACCCGGCTGAGCGATCGCGAATTTTGCGGTGATGCTGGCACGTATCTCAACATCGCCAGAGCTTATCGGCGTGCTAGGTCCATCGAGTGCGGCCGATTCTGCTCTTGCGAGTCCGAAGTTGTCGCTGAATACTGGAGTTGATGCGACTACTTCACTAGCACTCAGCAAGCCGCCGACTTCGACTCCGAACGACCCGGCGTATAGGTTGGCCCGGTGAAGCGCGTCTTGGACTGCCAACTTCCGTGCCTCATCGACGGATTCGCTTGTCTGGTCGGCTCTGAAGTAGATGGAATCGATGCGGACATCGTCGCCACCGGCGGTGGCCGCGGCGTCAATGACCGCGCTGAGGATGTCCGTATCCTCCTCCTGAGATGTGTCGGCAACATCGATCTCGATCCTCACGCGATTGGATACACGGTAGCCGATGATGACATCACGGCTGCGACGCCCGGTGCTCCCGTCTTCCAGACTGAACTCTTCTTCAATCCACGTTCTCTCCGGTCTGATGTTCAGTCGAGTCGTCGTGATCTGGTCGTCGGTTACACCCTGTTCTTTGACCGCATCGATGATGTTTTGCATTGCGTGTGCCGCCGTGCTTCGTGCGTCGATGAGCGGGTCGGCAATAACGTCGACTCCTAACTCGACAACGCCGATGTTTGCGGGGATGGTTACGACGCCGGATCCTTGAACGGTGATGCCGTCGGTTCTCGGGTCGCAGTACTTCACGTTGCCAATGGCGGCATCGTGAGTCGCCACTACTGTGGCCAGCGATCCGGGCTCCTGCGCGCTCAAGGTCAGCACCGAGACCGTCGAGCCGACGATGGCGAGCACTGCCACAATTGCGATGCCGATGTATTTCCTCGTGATCAACATTTGGGTATTTCCTCTTTCAACTGCTTGTCGGTAATCGCCAATCGAAATTGGCTTCTGTAAGTAGAGACGAACGACGACTCGACTTTGTTCCATGCCGAACCTCGATTATCGGTGATGGAGGTGCGCCGAAGTCAACGCGTCGGAGTTGGTGTTGATGTAGGCGTGGGGGAAGGCGTAGGTGTCGGCGTGCATATTGGAATGGGCGACATCGTTGCGGTGGGTTCGGGTGTGGTGGATGCACTTGGGGACCCGGTTGGCGTTGGTGTTGCAGTTGGTGCGATGGCGCATGGTACCTCTTCTGGAATCGGCGTCGGAGTCTCTTCCTCGTCTGCGAAGTCATCCGTCATCATCGCCTCGGCGGCTGCCTCGGCGCGGGCAGGGGCCGGAGTGGGGAGGATCTCGACCTCTTTGACCACTTCCACTTCCTTCTCGACTTCCACGAGCTTCTCCATTTCGACAACGACCTCACGTTCGACGACGACCTCTTTCTCCACGACTACGGTGACGGGTACTTTCTTTTCAACGACTACTTCTCGCTCGACAACCTTCTCAACTTCGACGATCTTTTCCACCTCGACTGTTTGGATCACCGTTTCACCCGCCACCTCAACTGCCTTTTCGACTACGACGGTGACGATGACCTCTTTTTCGACTTCAATGACCTGAGCCGCGGTATCTGCAAATGCAGCGGATTCTTCTGGAACTCCTGGTTCGCCCGGCGCATCCGACAGTCCAGCTTCATCCGATTCAAACCGGTCGGTGACATATTCCGAAAGGTCGCCGATGGTCAAAAGCGCGACGCCAGCCAGAGCGACCGCGGCTATCGCCAATGGGACGTAGACAGCGGCGTTGCGCAGCCTTAGTCTGCCCCGGATTGCCCTAGGATTGAGGATCTTGTCGGCCTCTGCCTCCGAATAGCCCTGATCTGCCAACGTCTCAGGGGTGAGTGCGAAGGATCGCGGTGCTTCGACGGTGCCGATAGATCGCAACAACTGCGCGGTTTCACGCACGGTTCGAAGTTCGTCAACATCTACGCCGGCCGCGCGCAGACGCTCCTCGACGCCTTCAAGCTCTGTATCGCTGGTAGCGTCGAGGTACGCGGATATAAGATCCTCGACGGGATCGGGACCGCGGACCATTCTTAGCAGTCGGTCGATCACGGTGCGCTCATCTCCTGCGCTCCGTTGCGAAGGTGCGAAATCCTACCGATTTTGGCTGTGATCGACATATCAACTAGACGTTGTACGCGGCTCAATTGTTCCATTTTTCGCATGATCACAACGTCTGCCCTGCCATTCCACTCGGAAGCAGTCCTGGGAAGCCTCTTAGACAGTCTCGAACCCGACGCCTAGCGCGGTTCAATCTCGACTTCACGGTCCCGATGTTGACGCCGCAGACCGCCGATGCGTCGTCGTAGCTCTCACCCTGCACGTCGATCAGTACGATCACCTCTCGGTGTTCGTCGCTCAATCCGCCGACGCAGTGTTCCAACGCTTCTCGCAGCTCGGAGTTGACGGCTACGGCGTGTGGCGATGGGTTGTCGTCGGTCAGTGTCGCAAGAAACAGTGCGTCCTCTTCATCGACTGAGGACTCGCGGCGTCGGTTCTGGCGGCGAAAGTGGTCGTAGGCTTTGTTTCGGGCGATTCTCAATAGCCATGCGCGGAAGTTGCCGCCGCGCATCTTGGAGATGCTGCGGAACGCCGAGATGAAGGTCTCTTGAGTGACATCGTCGGCCAGCGCGTGCTGGCGGGTGAGGCTCATAGCGAATCCGTAGACGGCGTTCTGGTGGATGGCGACGAGACGATTGAATGCATCGACGTCGCCGCCCATCGCCATCGTCAGCAAAAGATTTTCGTCAACCTGCATATAATCTCGTCGCGAAGGACTTTATCGCCGAAAAACTACAATTGCTTACGGGATGACACACCACATCTGGACACAGTTACGTGGCGTTGCGGAGATGATCATCATCACCGCTCTGGTAGTGATATTCATACGCAACGTGGCCATTACCTACACTGTAAACGGCCCAAGCATGGAGCCGGCCTTTCAGGAAGATCACCGCGTGCTTGTGAACCGTCTAGGGGCGGTACGCTTCTGGGGGATCTCGCTATACGGTCAGCCGGACTTTCTGTTCGAGGGTCCCGAGCGCGGAGACATAATCGTCTTCGAGCCGCAACAGTCCGGAACTGAAAAGATCGTCAAGCGCGTCGTAGGACTGCCCGGCGACAAGGTCGATATTTCCGGAGGCGTAGTCAAGGTTAACGAAATCCCAACCAACTACTCCGATCAATTTACGGAGACCAAGTCGCACCACAAATTCCCAGTCGTAGTACCGCCAGACAGCTACTTCGTGCTCGGAGACAATCGCGATCAGTCAAACGACTCTCGGAACTGGGGCTATGTTCCTACCGAAGACATCGTAGGCAAGGTGTGGCTGCTCTACTGGCCGTGGCAGGAGACTTCGACGTATTGAGGGTTTGAAGCCGATTCTGACCTGAACTCTGAGCGTTACCACCAATAGTTCCAAGAATCGTAAGGAATGCGGCCGGTGAGATGGTAATGCCAGCGGTGCCACCATTTAAGACCGCCGAACTCCTTCAGCAACTTGCGTTCCCCATCTCGGGATAGTTCGATGCCTTCTTCTCGAAGAAGGGCTAACAATCCGTTCAAGAGTCGGCGCTCGTATTTTTCCCTGTCCATGACCTTGAATTTGGCCCTGGCCGAGCGTCGGATTTCAGCCCTTGTCTCGAACATTTTGCCGACTATTTCGATGGCTATTGCAACTGCTCTGAGGAAACTTGGTTACGTTGAGTTACCGCTTTCTGAATGGCGGCAGGTGTTGCCACCATTTTCGACTACCGAATTCCTTAAGCAACCTCTGTTCCTCTTCTGGCGATAATTCAATTCCTTGTTCGCGCAGGTTGGCCTTAAATTGCACCATGGCTTGTTGCGCGCCCTCTTTTAGGCCTTCCTCTCTTCCTTCTTTTCTGCCTCTTCGCTCCGCC
>VXTA01000210.1:0-5141 GCA_009837685.1 Chloroflexota bacterium
GAGCGAATAGAGCTAGGCCTATAGCCAATGCGTCAGTGATCATGTGCCCGGCATCGGCCAACAGGGCGAGTGAGCCCGACAAGATGCCGCCGATGACCTCGGCGATCATGAAACTGCTGATCAGGAAGAAAGAGATCCACAGGCTTCGCCGACCGGCTTCCCGATAGTCGTGGGAGTGATCGGAATGGTCATGATGCCCGTGATCGCCGTGGTCATGAACGTGGCCCGAATGGTCATGCCGATGAGAACCCGACTCTTCGTCGGATGTTCGTCTTTCAGTCATGATCGTTTCGCCTAGAGCCGTCTGAGATTGGATCGCCCTCGCCGCATGAATAAAAGAATTGTATATTGACTCTGGAATTTGCACAGCCAAGATTTAGCATGGCATGACACGCAAATGTCCCCACATTGCCTAACTACCATTTATCGAGATTCAGTATCTATTGATGTGTGTGCTAGGCGGAGTTTCGACAGTATATCTCAATGTTTTTCCGTTACATCGATATAATATCTCAAATGCTTTTACGGCAACATTAAGTTGTTTCTTCTCGAAACCAGCAACCCTGATCTTAATTGAAAAGGGAAGGCTCGATTAAAGAAAGGTTTAGTAGTGATATCTTACTCAGGATCGGTCGCAACACACCGCGGGCAAACATCGTAAACCTCTATCCGATGGTCGATGATTTCCCCCATCACGCCTTCCACTGACAAACTCAAAGCCTTGATCGCGCGTTCGATTGCTTCTGCGTTGAAGTACCGGACGGCGGTGCAGACCGTGCATACCGCGTGGTGGTGGTGAGGCGGTATGTTCGCAGCTCCCGGTTCGTGATCCAAGTCTGCTGAGACACTGTATGCCATCTCATCGCCGGGCATCACCACCTTGCAGATAATGTCTGCATCCTGCAAGATCTTGAGGGTGCGGTAAACCGTTGCCCGACCAATGTGAGGTAGCTCGCCACACACATCCTCGGCGGTGAACGTCCGAGGCACTTGCGAGATGCAGTCGATGATTTCGCGTCGCGGAGCAGTGACTCGAGCGTTCCGCTCAAGCAACGCCGTGACTATCGAATCGGGTGTGCGCGGCATGTTTAATCCTCCAAAGTGGCGCGCACCGCGTCGGAGATCTTTTCCGACGACGGGTATACCAAGCGCTCAAGCACCGGGGTGTACGGGATGTGAACCTGCTCAGCGGCCACTTTCATGATGGGCGCCTGAAGGTCCCAGAAACCCTCCTGCGACACGATTGACGCGATTTCAGATGCGGCGCTGCATACTTTGTGCGCCGGGTCGGCTACCACCAATCTGCCGGTCTTGGCAACCGATTCCAAGATCGCATCCTTGTCCAACGGAACCAAGGTGCGCGGATCAATGACTTCCACTGATACTCCCTCGTCCTCCAACTCCTCCGCCGACCGCAGCGCCATCGGCACCGCGCCCGCGATCGCCACGACGGTGACATCAGTCCCGGATCGTGGCACGTCCGCCACTCCGAAGGGAACCAATGCAGCATCGCCCTCTTCAACCTCGCCTGAAGCACCGCCCAAAGTCCCGTCCTCGAAAGCGATGCACGGATCATTGTCTCGAATCGCTGTCTTCAATAGGCCTTTGGCATCGCGCGGTGTCGCTGGAACGAGAATTTTGAACCCCGGCATGTTCATGAACATCGGGTACGAGCGGTCCGAGTGGTGCGCTGCTGAGCCTCCGCCGTAGAACATCGTGGCTCGGTACACCACCGGCAACGTCGCCTGCCCGCCGAACATGTACCGCATCTTCGCCGCTTGGCTCACCAACTGGTCCATAGCGACCCACATGAAACTGGTCAGCGTCTCCACGATGGGGCGCATCCCTACCAGAGAGGCTCCGATCGCAGCCCCGAAGAAACCGTTCTCGGACAACGGAGTGTCGAGTACGCGGTTCTCGCCGAATTGATCCAACAGCCCTGCGGTCGCGCCATAAACGGAGCGGCGAATGTCCTCGCCCATGATGAAGACGCTTTGGTCACGCTCCATCTCCTCGATGATCGCCTGATTGATAGCCTCTACGTAGATCGCGTTGGATGCCATGTTGGGGTGCTTTCGTAGTAGTTGGGTTGAGTTTCAAGCTGATAGGCGGTTACGGAGCGGGAATCGGATCCGCCCACATGTCATCGAACAGTTCCTCCGGTTCCGGATACGGGCTGTTTCGGGCGAACTCTACTGCCTCCTCGACCTCCGCCTCTTTCGCTTTTGATATAGCGTCGCACTCCTCTTGAGTAAGGATACCCTGCGAAGTGAGAGTTCGTTCCAAGACGTCGATCGGATCGCGCTCGCGCCACTCATCGATCTGGTCCTGCGTGCGATACTCGCCCCGTCGCACCCGACCCAGTCCGAGCGAGTGCTCCTCGTAACGATAAGTCAGCGCCTCAATCAACGTCGGACCTTCACCAGCCCTACCTCGCGCCACCGCTTCGCGAGTCGCCTCGTACATCGCAACCGCATCCTGACCATCCACCAACACGCCCGGCATGTCGTACGCCGCCGCACGGTCCGAGATGTGCTCCACCGATACCGAGTCGTGATACGAAGTCGTCACCGCGAACTGGTTGTTCTCGCAAAGGAAGATCACCGGCAGCTGCCACAGCGCCGCAAGGTTCATCGACTCATGACACGCCCCTTGGTTCGACGCGCCGTCGCCGAAAAAGACCATTGACACAAAATCCTCGCCCCTGCACTTGGCCGCCAGCGCTGCGCCGGGCGCAACCGGACCTGAGGACGCCACGATACCCGACTCTCCTAAGATTCCAATCGAGAAGTCCGCTAGATGCATCGATCCGCCCTTGCCCTTGCAGTAGCCATCGACTCGACCGTAGAGCTCCGCCATCGCCCGCTTCACGCTACCGCCCTTGGCGAGCGGATGCCCATGCGAGCGGTGATTCCCGGCTATGTAGTCGGTGTCCTTGAGCGCCGCGCAAGCCCCAACTGCTACTGCCTCCTCGCCAATATAGGGATGGGCCGCTCCAGTGAACTCGCCCGCGGAGTGAACTTCCATCACGCGCACCTCGAAATGACGTATCAACCACATCCGCTCCAGCATCTGCACCAGGATTTCCTTGCTGACGTTCTCCAACTCTGATACTCCCGTTGTCTGGAAATTAACCGACGACCCAATTCCGCAATTCGGTTTGAACCGCGTTGCCCTATCTTATTTCATAAACTCGCACACCACACGTCATTCCGGTGAAAGCCGGAATCCAGAGGGGCAGCGCAGCAGCACCACAGGCCGAACTCGAATCTACCCCGTTTAGAATCACCACATGATCGATGAAGCGACGGTTGAAGCCAGAGCTGGCAACGGTGGAAACGGCTTGGTAACCTTCCTCAGGGAAGCGTTGCGCCCTCTAGGCGGACCAGCCGGTGGTAACGGCGGCAACGGCGGATCTGTCACCTTGGTTGCTGACGCTTCATTGAATACGCTGCTGAAGTTCCGCTGGCGACGCCACTTCATCGCCAAAAACGGCGGCAACGGCGCAAGAAACAAGCGTCACGGGGCCAACGGAGAAAGTGTCGATGTCACCGTCCCCGTCGGAACCGAAGTCTGGCGCATCGGCGACCGCGCTGGCGAACCCGAAATCTTCCTCGGCGATCTCGTGCACCCGGGTCAGCGCCTCGAAGTCGCAAAAGGCGGCCGAGGCGGTCTAGGCAACGCTGCATTCGTAACAGCCGTCAACCGCGAACCCCTCCTCGCCGAGGCCGGAGAAGCAGGCGAGACCGTCAAGTTGAGACTGAATCTCAAGATCCTGGCCGATGTCGGACTGGTGGGAATGCCCAATGCCGGCAAGTCCAGCCTCCTCACCGCAATCAGCGCCGCACGACCAAAGATCGCCGACTACCCCTTCACCACACTCGAACCCGTACTCGGCATTGTCGAACACGGAATCGACGCATTCGCGGCGGTTGACATCCCAGGCCTCATCGAAGGCGCATCCGACGGCATCGGACTAGGCCACGAGTTCCTCAAACACATGCAACGCACACGCTTGCTGGTTCACGTCGTCGATGGCAGTGAAGGCGAACCCGGAGAGCGGATACGCGCCATCAATCAAGAGCTCGACGCATTCGATCCCAAGCTCGCGCAGACACCGCAAATCGTCGCCGTCAACAAGCTCGACCTCGAAGAAGTCGAACTGCTCCGCAATGAGATCGAGGAAGAGGTGCGTGAAGCGGTCGGAGAAGATACGCCAGTACATTTCATCTCGGCTGCCACCCGCCGCGGCATCGACGACCTAGTCGCAGCCATCTCCTACCGTCTGGCAGACATCAGGAAACAAGACACCGTCGCGAACGAAGCAACACAAGTGCCGTATTTCCAAGACGGCCGCGATCCCCTCGACGACGACAACCTACCCGTATTCCAACCGCGCATGGCCGACACAAGGATGGTGGTGCGTACCGCCGCCGACTCCTACCGCATCGTCTACGACAGAGCAGTGCGCTTGGCTCTCGGTTCAAACCTCGACAACTGGGACGCATTGGTGCAGTACCACCAGCGCTTGGAACGGATGAACGTCACCACCGCCCTCCGCCGAGCGGGCGCCAAGAACGGCGACGTGATTCTCGTCGGCGAGTGGGAGTTCGAGTGGCAATGAGCCCGCGGCGCGTCGTCGTGTTCGGCGGGACCTTCGACCCCATCCACAACGGACACATCGCGATCGCCAAATGTCTGTGCGACGAACTAGACGCTAATTCCGTCATCATGGTCCCTACCGGACGTCCATGGCTTCGTCCCGACGCTCCAGTAGCCGCGCCACAGGATCGACTGCGAATGGTTGAACTGGCCGTCGAAAACGAGGATCGGATCGAGGTCTCAGACGTTGATATCGTGCGAGACAAGACGACCTACTCGATCGACACCATCCAAGACCTCCGATTCCAATACGGTACTGACTGCGAATTCATCTTAGCCATCGGCGCTGACGCGGTCCCTGATCTCCGCCAGTGGCACCGATACGACCAACTCATCAAAGAGTGCGCCTTTGCAGTCGTCGAACGCCCCGGCTCTCCTTTAGACGACGCGACATTACTACCCAAGAACACGTCCGTGATTCGAGGCCCTATGTTCAACATCAGCGCTTCAGAAATACGTTCGATGATCGACAAAGGCGA
>VXTA01000210.1:5151-5841 GCA_009837685.1 Chloroflexota bacterium
GAACTATGCGGATGCCATAGCACACGCCGAACGGCTTTTGGAGCGTGCACTGGAACTCGGGGCTCTGCGCTACGGCGAGTTCACACTCACATCCGGTGCCAAATCTTCCTATTACTTTGACGGACGGTTGCTGACGACAGATGGCGAAAGCGTCGAGATCGTCGCTTCGATGTTCCTTGAAGTGCTCGAAAATCGCGACATCCACCAGTTCGGCGGACCAGCCGTTGCCGCCGTCCCGATCATCGGAGGAATCACCTTCATGGCGCACACCAACGGGTACGACCTCAAGGGCTACTTCGTCCGGTCAGAGCAAAAGCAGTACGGAATGGGCAAGCAGATCGAAGGACACATCGCGACCGGCGACCGCGTCGCAATCTGGGACGATACAATTTCGACCGGCGGATCTCTACTCGAAGCCGCAGATGCCGTCGCCGCGCTACCCACCGAGATCGACATCGCACTCTGCATCTTGGACCGCAACCAAGGAGGTAGCGACAAACTCCGAGAACGCGATATTCCCCTCTTCAACATCCTCACCAGCAACTCCGAGGGGCGGGTGGAAGTCGATTCCACCGCGCTGAGAGAATGGTTTGAATAACCGGTCCATCACCTTCGCGTTGACGATGTCAACTTATTGTCAACATCCCCGCGATTTATACGCGAAAAATTGTCAACATCTCACGCCCAGAC
>VXTA01000323.1 GCA_009837685.1 Chloroflexota bacterium
CTATAACTCAACCGAGAGTATCGAGGGTCAGTGGTACGTCTTCATCATCGGAGCAGAAGACGGTATCACGATATCCCACAGCAATCCCAAGTTTATCGGCAGGGATCCTAGCTTACGGATCGATGCCACTGGGTACTTCTACGGCGACGACATGCTTTCGGCTACCGAGTCGGGACGCTGGGTCGACTACGTGCTAGCAAACCCTGAAACCGGTACTGACCGACAGAAACACACGTGGGCGGTACTCCATGACAGTCTGATATTTGCATCAGGCTGGTACGAGTAGCGCCGAACGCGGGTCGCGGCGATTCGTCGGAATTGACGGTAAATGACGCAGCTCATTGAACAGGTCGGTGGTTGGATTGAAGAGTTGATCGCGGCGATCGGTTATCCGGGGATCGTGTTGGTGATGGCGATCGAGAATATCTTCCCGCCGATTCCGTCGGAGGCGGTGTTGCCATTTGCGGGCTCGCTGTCGGCGAAGGGTGAATTGGATTTCTGGGGTGCTGTCGCGGCGGGGACCGCGGGATCGTTACTCGGCGCAGTGGTGCTGTATGCGATCGGTTATTTCGCGCGGGAGGCGGGAGTTCGTCGATTGGTTGAGAGCTACGGCAAGTACGTTTTCATCTCGGAGAAGGACCTTGATCGTGGAGCGGCTTGGTTCGAGCGTTACGGCGAGGCTGTGATCTTCTTCGGTCGGTTGATACCGTTGATACGGAGTATAGTGTCAGTGCCTGCGGGATATACGCGGATGCACTTTGGGCGTTTTGTGTTGTTCACGACATTGGGAACGGCATTGTGGAGTCTGGTGTTGACGTATGCGGGTCGGTTGCTGGGCGAGAACTGGGCAGAGATCAAAGATTTCATGGAGCCATATCAGAACGGCACGCTCGTAGCACTTGTAGTGATAGTCGTGGCGTTTTTTGGGTGGCGAGTGATTAAATGGCGGCGCGAGCGAGGTGTTACGTAGGCATGGAGTGTGGTTGGTGACAATTGCGATTGTTCCGGGATTTTTAGAATGATGGATAGATTCAGTTGAGATAAGGTCCGTGATCGAGCGATGGAACGTCATCGGTTGCGTTGATTGAGAGATAGAAAGGGGATTGCAATGCCCAAATACTTGTTCCAAGCATCGTATTCGCGTGAAGGTGTTAACGGACTTCTGGAGGTTGGGGGTTCGGCTCGAGAGAAAGCGCTTCGAGAGTCGGTGAACAGTGTAGATGGAAGTCTGGAGGCGTTCTATTACGCGTTCGGAGAGGATGATCTAATAGCGATAGCAGAACTTCCGGACGATGCGGCGGCAACGGCGTTGTCGTTGAGAATATCGGCTGTTGGTGCAGTCGCGGTCAAGACGACGGTGTTGTTGGATCCGACGGTTATCGATGAGGCTGTTAAGCGAGGCGTCAGCTACTCGCCTCCTCCTGGCAATTAGCCTGTTCTAGTCCCGAGTTTTCGAGGAATGCGATGAGCATTTCTCTTGCTTGTGCTTCGTAGAACGGGGAGTACGAGGTGAACTCTCGCAGGTTCGCTTCGGCTTCGAATTTGGGGTCGAAGATGGGACCCATCAGCTTGTAGTCGTCGGATAGTTCGCGATTCCAGATTTTCAGTTCATCGAGCGTGAGTTGGGGCTCGAACTGGAAGGCATAGGAGTTTCCGTATCGGAATGCGAGACTCTGCCGTCGGAATGTCCCGTCGCGGCAGAGCATGTATCCGAATGCGAGTTCGGTCGCGCCATCCGGGACGCTGAAGCACTCGCCGTGGAGGGTAGGGACTAGTGGTACTCGAAGTTTGGAGAAGACTGGATCGTACGAACCTTCCTCGGTAATCCAGATCTTGCGGAGTCCGAATTCGTAACCACCGGTTGGTTCGACTAAGCCGCCGAGGGTGCGCGACATGATTTGAGCGCCTAGGCACACTCCGAAGAGCGGTACCTTGGTGGCGATGGCTTCGGCGAAGAATTGGCGTTCAGCGTGGATGGCTGGATAGTCGTCATTGGCGGAGAGTGCGCCGCCGAGGGCAATGACGAGGTGGAGGTCTTCGAGCGATGGAGGATCGAAATCGACGAAGTCTGGAGCCGTTTCGAAAACGTTTAGCGGTATAAGTTCGAAACCACGATCGTGCAAGACTGAGGTGTAGTTTTCGCCTAGCGTCTCGTGTTCGTTGTGGCGGATTATCAGGGCGCGTTTCGGCAAGATTATGATTTGAACCGGGAAGGGGAGGATTTTACAGGTGGTTGGCAGTTGTCTGGTTGGTGACCCTTCCCCTTGGCCGCCCTCTCTGGGTTCCCACGTACGCGGGAATGACGGGGTTTTATGGTACTTGAGATGGAGGTAATTGCGATATGCGTGTAGTGGTATTGGTCAAGGCGACCGAAGAAAGCGAAGCGGGGGTGATGCCGTCGGCCGAGTTGATTGAAGCGATGGGTGAGTACAACGCGGAGTTGGTGAAAGCTGGGATCATGCAGGCTGGTGAGGGACTGCATCCTACGTCGAACGGCAAGCGAGTGGTTTTCGACGGCGAGAGTCGGGAGATCATTGATGGCCCGTTTGGGGTGACAAACGAGTTGGTGGCGGGGTTTTGGGTATGGGAGGTGAAGGATATGGAGGAAGCAGTGGAGTGGGTGAAGAGATGTCCGAATCCGATGCTGAGTCGTAGCGAGGTCGAGATACGGCCCGTGTTCGAGTATGAGGATTTTGGAGACGCGATTACGCCTGAGCAGATTGAACGTGAAGAGCGGATGCGGGAGGAGATTGGTGGGAGGTGAGGTCGCGAGGTTGGTGAGAACACGGTGGTGCGACGACGCGGCCCGGCCCATTTTCCCTCACCCTCTCCCATCGAGGGAGAGGGGATCTAACTTGGCGACCAGTTGTATATCTTCATCAGACTCCCGCCCATCAAAGTTGCGCGTTCGGAGTCGGTTAGTTGGTCGGTGACGCGGAAGGCCTCAACGCCTTGCTCGTAGGTCAGCAGGTTTACGGCGCGGGTCCAGTCGGTGCCCCACATGCAACGGTCTATGGTGTAGGCGTTGAAGATTTGTGTCAGTGGTTCCCAAATGTCAGCGTAGGGGAACGGTTCGTGTGCGAGGGTTCCGGCGCCGGAGATTTTGATAGCGACATTGTCGAACTCGGCGAGTTCAAGGACGGCGGGTAGGTCATCCCAAGCGTCAGGCGGCGCGGGTGGTTCATAGGGCTGTGCGAGGCCTAGGTGGTCAACGATGAGTTGGGTGTTGGGGTGTTTGCGCGCCATTTCTCGGAAGATTGGCAGCTTTCCGGAACACATGACGTTGATGGGAATGTTAGATTTGGCACCGGCGGCGAGGATTTGGTTGACGCCGGGGTTGTCGGCTTCGATCTCGATGCGTGCGAGCATGATACGCGCGCCTACTACGCCGGGATGGGATGTCCACTCTTCCATCTGTTGCTCGATATTTTCGGAATCGGGGGCGAACGGGCTGACGAGGCCGAAACAACCAGAGTGCTGGTCGTAAACCTCAAGCGCGTAACTGGCGTCGTATTGATACATTGAGAACGGTGAGACGAGGATTGCGCCGTCGACGCCGACTTCGTCCATTGCGGCGACCATGTCGTCGCCGGTAACTTCAGGTGGCCCTTCCAAGTGGCCATGCCAAGGACGTCCGGGATGGTTGCGCTTGTAGGCATGGACTTGCACGTCTATTACGGGAGTTGATGAGGTCATGGATTGGCCTTGTTATCTGAACTGTGATTGATGTGATTGTAATGATTACTGTCATTCCCGCGAAGGCGGGAAGCCAGTAGGAGCAGGTTGCAAACCTGCGATACGTTTCGGTGTCGGTGGTGATATGGTTTCTTGCGGGAGAATTGCAATGTCAGATAAACGACCAAACGTAATCATGATCATGTCCGACGACCTCGGGTACGAGTGCATCGGGGTCAACGGAGGAACGTCTTACGCGACACCGCGATTGGACGAAATGGCGGCGAACGGGATGCGGTTCGATGAAGGACATGTCTTACCGCTCTGCACGCCGACGCGAGTGGCATTGATGACAGGCAAACACAACTTCCGTAACTACATCGGATTCGGGTTGATACCGCCGGACGAGGTCACGTTTGGGCATCTGTTCTCGGATGCGGGTTACAACACCTGCATATCAGGCAAGTGGCAGTTGTATTCGTACAATCCGCCGGACGAGATGCCGGAGATGCGGAACAAGGGTCAGAAGATCGAGGATGCGGGTTTCGACGAGTTCTGCGTGTGGCACGCACATCAGACGGAGGATAAGGGTTCTCGATACAAGGATCCGATCATCTATCAGAACGGGAAGTATCGGGACGACACGATGGGCAAGTATGGCGATGATGAGTTCTGCAACTACATCATCGACTTCATCGACCGTAAGAAGGATGACGATAACCCGTTCTTCGTGTATTGGCCGATGGCGTTGACGCACAAGCCGCACGAGCCTTCGCCGGATAGTCCGGAGTTTGCAGACTTCGATCCTCCGACGAACAGGACTCGAGGAGGTCGCACTTGGGCGGAGTTGGAGGACGGTGCATTCGCTGATGATCCTCGTTTCTACAAGGACATGGTGGAGTATCACGACAAGGTGATCGGTCGATTGCTGGACTATCTCGCAGAGCAGGGGTTGAGTGAGGACACGCTGGTTATCTACACGGGTGACAATGGCTCCCCGCACGATGTTTGCACGATGTTCCATCAGCACAACGAGATCTGCGGAGGCAAGGGTAAGACGAATGATCGGGGGACGCATGTCCCGTTGATCGTGCAGCAGCCGGGGACGGTTCCTGCGGGATCGGTCAACGATGATTTGATTGATGTGACCGATTTCCTGCCAACGATGCTGGATGCGGCCGGAGTCGAGACGCCTGATGGGTACTTTATGGACGGTGAGTCGTTCTACCCGCAGTTGAGGGGTGAGAAGGGTAGTCCGAAGGACTGGATCTTCTTCCACTTCGAGCCGATGAGCGCGCGCAACACTGCTAGGTGCATCCGTTTCGTGCGTGATCGCAACTGGAAGCTGTACGAGACGGGTGAGTTGTACGACATGAATTCGGACTTGGATGAGGAGTTGCCGATATTCGAGTCGGATGACGGCCCGGAGGCCGCGGCGGCCCGCGCGAAGCTGAAGCCGATTTTCGCGGAGATGGTGGCTTGAATTAAGCTGACCGTTCGCGCTGCTAACTCCTTTGCCGGATAAGCGGTTGTCCACTACGGTACGTAGCGACGCGCCAGAGCCATTCTGCGGGTCCGAACAGGAAGCGATTGAGCCAAGCCTGCGACCACCACATCTGCAAAGCCCACACTGCGACCACGAACACCAGAACTAGGGCTCGGTTCACAAAGTCAATGTCGGCCAGCAAAGTTGTTAAAACAAGCACACCGAGGACTGTCTGCGTGAGATAGTTGGTGAGTGCCATCCGGCCGACTGCACGCAATCGTTGCTTTAGCCAATGTTCAGCGCGGTTGTTCCATAGAATGATCAGGCTCATGTATCCGAGCGACGCGGGTATGGTGCCAAGCGTGTTGGGAATCTGGCCGATAAAGGCGATCTCTCGCGAGTAGTCGTTCAGTGAGGTGATGATGACGCCGGCTGTGGCGAGCGGCAAGCCAATGACAAGTCCGATCAGTGCAGTGCGTCGATATGTTTTGGCGGTCAATCCGCCGTTCATAAACCCGGTGCGATACAAACCGGCACCGATGAGTATCATTCCCAGCGCGCGTAGGAAAAAGCCCAGTGCCACAAGAGCATCGAAATACTCCTGCTCATCGACCGTAACCACTCCGGGCGCCCAGCTTCGCGACAACGACACTACCGTCTCGTCGGCGATGTACTGCAT
>VXTA01000109.1 GCA_009837685.1 Chloroflexota bacterium
GATCAGGTTCTTGGCTCGATCGTCCGCGCCGACGCAGACGATGAAGTAGCGGCTCGCATCGTGCTGTCCATGCAACATCACCCGCTCCTGCTCCCACGGAGGCAGGTCATACAACCATCGCCACTCGTATCTCACCTTTTCCGGAACGTTGAAATGCGCCACCATCTCGCTCGCTGGCGCTTTCACGTGCTGGTGCAGGAACTCCTTCGCCGCGCTCTTCGTGTAACCGGACCCGGCTATCGGACGAGCGTGGGCAGGAGCCAAAAGGATCAACGTGGCACCGCCCGGTGATTCGTCCAATTCGCCGTGAAGATTGGCTATGTGTGCACTCGAATGTCCACATGACGCCGCCAATGATTTGAGCAACCCATCTGCGGTGTCCACGCCTTGATTGCCGTGATCATGCTCGCCGCCCGACGGGAAGATCGACACTACATTCTGTTCTGGTCGGTATCCCTTCTCGACGTGGAACGGGTCCCAAGGCGAATCCTCCTCGTTTTCGGCGATGCAGAAGCTGAACTTCCGGGGCGTTCCGATGGTGTCCATGTCCAACACACCCGGGTACCAATGACCACCATTCTTGAGCGTGAGGGTGAACGCTCTTCCGATCGTCACGTTCACCTTCGACATCTTGCCAGGTCCCAATGTTGCACGTCGATAGTTCAATCCGATCTCGTTACGTATCGGGCCATTAACCACAATCAACGGCGCACCCGCAGAAGTTGACATCAGCAATCCACGAACCTCGAACGGCTCCATGCTCGAAATCGCTTTGCAAGCCGCAATCACAACCGGCAAATGCTCGGGTTCGCAACCCGCCATCACACAATTGACCGCGATCTTCTGGACCGTCACTATGCCGTTCCCCGGTGGTAACGTGCAGACCACTTCCTCCGCATCCAGCGTCGTACCGGAGAGCATTCGCGCCACCTTCTCTTCGGTTGGTGGTATCAACGGGAAGCCGTCTCCCCAATCGCGATCTAAGAACTCATCGTTAAACGCATCCAGAGCCTCGAACTGATCTTCGCCCTTGAATCTGAAACGCTTCTCCTGCGCATCACGTAGCGCTTGATTCTCGATCTCCTCACCAGATATCCCCTGCGTCAGCAAGCCCATGATTTCGTCGACAACGGGATCTGTCTGTTCGATCGCCTGATCAGTAGTGATGTTGTTGTAGACCAGCGGCACCTCGACTCGAGGTATCGGCCCCATACCAAATGCCTTGGCGCTCGCGTCGGCGTCGTGTTGGAAACCGTTTGAGAGGATGACGACGGTCGGTACGCCCGCCTTCTCCAGCTCAACCATGTCGTAGACAAGCCACGACGTGCAGCTCCCTCAATCAGCCGTACAGCCAATCGCGACATCGATCTCCGAAATCGCTTTCGCACGTAGTGGATCCGGAAACGGCAAGGCTCCCGAATAGAAACGCACATCAACCGACGGTTCCGCCTGCTTGATCATTTCACCTGTCCGCTTCAACGCATCGTCACCGTGCGCCTTTCCGTTCCACATCAACCCAATCACCTTGTTCTTCAGAGTCGAAGGGCGTGGCGCGTATGGAAACGCACTCACCTCACCCCGTTGCGGTGAAACCGGATTCACAACTTCAAGTTGATACATGTTGCCCTCGATGCATCTTGGTTACGGGGGAATCTCGCAAGATCCGAACCCTGAATCTTGGCTATGTTGGCATGTTTAGGATATACCCATAAAGTTCGTATTCATTGCGAATCACGTCGTTGGGCCGATGAACCAATACGTTTTTCATAAACGAGGCGGTAATCGGCGAACTATTGGGGTAACATCGTTCCATATCCATTGCGCTTGCACCCAACTCGCGTAGCTGGGCGCGGCATGAAAAGCGCATTGCTCGAACAGCGCTAACCCCAAACATAAGGAGCGTCGAGATGAAACTATTCACTAGCCATAGGAGGATCAGCGTATCTCTGCTGACTGCGCTTGCCGTAGCTGTAACTGCAGTCTTCATGGCCTGTGGCGAAACCGTCGTCGAGACCGTCGTCGTTGAACGCGAGGTCGTCGTCGAACGTGAAGTCGCAGTACCGCAGACCGTGGTCGTCGAGAAACTCGTCGAAGGCGAGACCGTCGTTCAGACCGTTGTCGTCGAGAAAGAAGTCATCGTCGAAGGTGAGACCGTCGTTCAGACCGTGGTGATTGAGAAAGAAGTCATCGTTGAAGGCGAGACGATGGTTCAAACCGTCGTCGTCGAAAAAGAGAGAGTCGTCGAGGTTGAGAAACCCGTCGTACAGACCGTCGTCATCGAACGAGAAGTAGAAGCGCCGCGCCGCTCTGGTGGCGAAGTGACTGTAGGCACGGTTTACGTACCGCCGCCGCTGTACCTCCCATCGGCGCAACCCTCCCCTGAGTATTGGAAGGTTCACGCTTGGGGTATCACCGAGACATTGCTCCGCACAGACCGCGATGGACCACCGCCAAATCACGGCGCACCTGGCACTAGCGGACTTGCCACCGCGTGGAGCATCGACGGGAGCAAGATGTCATTCACAGTCCGAGACGGTGCATCGTTCAGCGGCATGGGACAAGACTGGGGACCGTTGACCGCACATGACGTCGCGTTCTCATTTACCGACGCCGGTAAGGAAGGTAGCCGTGCAGCCCGAGCAGGATCGTTCAACGATGCCAACGGTAGAGGCATATGGAACTGTGTTGCAGTCGATGACAACAACGTCACATGCGACCACGATCCTTCAAAGTTGTCCCCTGATTTCTTTTACCAGATCTCAAACGAAAACGGCCTCGTTTCGATCAGTAGTAAGAACGTCCACGATACCTTGGGTGAAGAGCAGGCGATCTTGACACCTCACGGTAGCGGACCATGGGAAGTGACCAAACAGGTCGGTAACGACGAACTGGTCGCCAGAGCGAAGCTGGACCACTGGCGTTCGCCGCCCCTGGCTGATTCGCTGCGCATCATCGAGATCCGCGAACCATCCCAAGCCGCGGCGGCGTTGACAACTGGTGAAATCGATCTCGCACAGATACCAAACTCACTCGTGATCGACACCGAGAACCGTTCGCGTGGCCAGCGCGTGCAGATTACCGGCGGGTTGCCGCAGAGCATCTATGTTGGCGGTAACTTCTGGACCGACCAGAATGCCGACAACGACGAACCCGTACCACCACGGCCTGGTCACCTACCAGACGATGACCACCCATGGATCGGTACAGGTCCAGACGACGAAAACGCAAACACCGTCCGGCGCGCTCTTTCATATGCGCTGAACAGGCAAATTATCAATTCGACGATCCTCGGCGGATTGGGGCGACCTTTCTACACTGAGGTCGGATACGAACCTGACACGCCATGGTGGCAAGAACACTGGATCGGTGAATACAACCCGGACATGGCCCGGCAATTGCTCGCCGATGCCGGGTACCCTGACGGTTTCGAGATGGGTTTCTGGGTACCGCCTGACAGCCCGTTCGTCAACCCAGAAGTCGGTATCGCAGTTGCGGGACAGTGGCGCGATATCGGAATCGACGTCCAGATCACTTCTGAAGCCTATTCGGCACGACGACCACGGTTGGTCGAGCGTTCGATGCAGATTCCTTGGATTTTCGTCAACCAAGGGAGTCCACCATTCACCGGAGCCAAATACAACCGGTTCTGGGCAAACCCGGGATGGAACTCGGGTATTGAACTCCCATACGACGTGATGAAGGATTGGGACACTCGCTACAGTGGCCTTAATGCAGAAGCGGATGCAGAAGAGATCTATGCTCTTAACATCGAGATCGAGAACTACATGCAGAGAACTGGCGTGGCATTTGGCGTGGTCGAGCTCGTCAAATGGTGGGTTTCCGGACCCGAAATCCTGAAATGGGATGCTTATCGGCACAACGAGAACGCACCCAACTCGTTTGACCGAATTCTATTGGACCAGTAAATCCGATAAGTAGATAATCTCTCTGAGCAAAATCCGGCAACGGTTCCAGCGTTAATAGAGCCTATGGCAGAGAGAACTCGGCAACGCTGACTGGCAACCTCCGCGGGGGTTGCCAGTCATGCTGAGACTGTGTGCGCAATCCGGACAATCGATGCACTATTTGATGAGAGTATTTCTCGCAAGAAGACTGATCTACAGCATCGTACTTATCTTGGCGACGACGGTGTTCGTATTCATCATGTCTCGCCAGTCCGGAGATCCGCGCCATCTCTTCATAAGTGAACAGAGCACGCAAGAGGAGTGGGATGCGTGGGGTGTCGAATTGGGGTTGGACAAACCCTTGTATCTGCAGTACGTCATCTGGCTCGGAAACGCGTTGACTGGAGACTTCGGAGAGTCGATCCGACAACGTCGACCAGCATTGGATGTAGTCATTGAGCGGATACCTGCCACCGTAGAACTGGCCTTGGGTTCATTCCTTTTCTCCGTGATCACCGGCATCCCACTAGGTGTTCTTTCGGCTCTCAAGCGAGGATCCATCCTTGACTATTTGGGGCGAACATTCGCATTGATCGGTCAGGCCGCCCCGGTGTTCTGGCTTGGTATCGTCTTGGTTCTCATATTCAGTGTCAATCTCGGCTGGTTGCCAGTCGCCCGGCGAGGAGGATTGGAACATTACATCCTGCCCTCCATCACGCTCGGATGGCTGTTTGCATCGAGCTTTTTGAGGCTCACCAGGTCAGCGATGTTGGAGGTCCTAGATTCTGAATTCATTAAGTTTGCTCGTGCCAAAGGCGTGCACGACACGCGCGTCATTTGGAAACATGCGTTCCGAAACGCATTGCTTCCCTCGCTGACTTACGCCGGCATATTATTGGCCGGTTTGATCACCGGCGCTGTGATCACGGAGACCATCTTCTCTTGGCCGGGACTCGGATCGTTGGCGGTAACCTCAGTTCTCCAACTCGATTTTCCCGTCCTAACTGCGGTGGTATGTGTCATCACATTGGCATACGCAGGGATGAGTATCATCGTTGACTTCACTTACGCGCTCGCAGACCCGCGCATCAGGCTGGAGTGACGATTTGGATAGCACCTCCAACACGGTCACTGACGTTGCAAATTTAGACGTCGTTCGACAAACAGATGATTCGCCGCGGATCAATGGGTTGATTCGGCAAATTCGACATTGGCCTATAGTACCCATCATCATCATCTCCGCGCTCCTAGTCGCCGCAATCTTCGCAGATCAACTAACTTCCTTCGACCCTGAAAAAGATGACTTGATTTCGCGAAACATTCCACCTGTTTGGCAAGAAGGTGGAACGTCCAAACATCTGCTAGGAACAGACCCGTTGGGGCGGGATATGCTTACTCGCATCATCCACGGTGCACGCATTTCCCTCCTGATCGCCGCAATCGTGCTATCCATCGGCACTGCGTTTGGTCTTCTCGTCGGTCTAATCGCCGGTTATTTGGGCGGCACATTCGATGAAGTCCTCATGCGCGTCGTAGACTTCACCTTTGCCGTACCATTCATCCTCGTCGCACTGGTCACCGTCATCGTTTATGGACAATCCTTCGCGCTTGTCATCATTCTGCTCACGATATTCAGCTGGAACGGTGTGGCGCGCCAAGCCCGCGCCGAAACACTGAGCCTAAAGACCCGCGACTACGTTGCCGCATCGCAGGTAGCCGGCGCCAGCATTTGGCGGGTTATGTACCGACACATTATGCCCGGACTAATCAATACCATCATCGTCGTGACTACACTCAGGCTCGGTTCACTCATCCTCACCGAGGCCTCCCTGTCGTTCCTCGGCGTGGGCATTCCGCCACCCACACCGGCATGGGGGGTGATGGTCGCGGAAGGACGCAACTACATATACACCGAGTGGTGGAT
>VXTA01000270.1:0-3417 GCA_009837685.1 Chloroflexota bacterium
GAAAGGATCTTGGAAGATCATCTGCAACTGACGCCGAATTGGGCGCATCTCAACCAACGACAGTTGCGCCAAATCGATTGCTTCACCGTCTTCGGTCTTGAATAAAATCTCTCCGGCGGTCGGTTCGTACGCGCGAATTATCGATCGCGCCGTTGTGCTCTTTCCACAGCCACTTTCACCCACCAAGCTCAATGTCTCGCCTTCTCGGATGTCGAAACTGATGTCGTCAACCGCCTTGACGGTTCCGACTGTGCGTCGCAAGAATCCGCGCTTGATCGGGAAATACTTTACCAAGCCACGAACGTCTAGAAGCGTCGTCGCGGATCCGTTGCCATTTTCTGTAGTTTCAACTGCCATCTACCGTTCCTCGTACAGGAAACAGCTTACTTCCTGTTCCTCATTAACGCTGACCAGTTCAGGCTCACGTACATCGCACGTGCCCTCCATGAACGACTGACATCTTGGGTGAAACGCACAACCCGAAGGGCGATTCTGGGGGTGCGGTATCGAACCGGAGATTGATGGGAGGCGTTCACGAGATGAAGTGAACATGCTTGGTATGGAAGTTAGCAGCGCCCGCGAATAAGGGTGCATAGGGTCGTCGAAGAAGCTAAAGACCGGTCCCGATTCCACGACCTTGCCGAGATACATCACAGTCACGTCGTCGGCGATCTCAGAGATAACTCCAAGATCGTGCGTGATGAACAAAACCGCCATGTCGTTCTCTTCCTGCATACGTTGCAGCAGGTCGAGAATCTGCGCCTGAGTCGTAACATCCAGCGCTGTCGTCGGTTCGTCCGCGATCAAGACCCGCGGGTTGGTGCACATTGCCATCGCGATCATCGCGCGTTGCAACTGTCCACCGCTGAACCGGAATGGATACTCGTGCATCCTCTGGACAGGGTTTGGGATGCCTACACGTGCTAGCCAGTCGACGGCGAGGTCGAAGCGTTCTTGTTTCGAAAGATTGGTATGTAGCCGCAACGCCTCGTCAATCTGGTTGCCAAACGTGTGCATTGTGCTGAACGAAGTCATCGGCTCTTGGAAGATCATTGAGACCTCACCACCGCGTATCGAGCGCATCGCATCACTATTCGAACCTAAGCTCAAAATATCAGTTTCTGAACTCTCGCCCGGTTTGGGGTTGTAAACGATTTCACCAGCGACGATCCGCCCCGGCGCTTCTACGATTTGAAGTATCGACTTCGCAGTGATGCTTTTTCCACATCCGCTTTCACCCACGATCCCCATCGTAGTGCCCGGTTGCAGTTCAATATCGACACCGTCGACCGCTCGCACGATTCCTTCGTCCGTGAAGAAGTGCGTCTCAAGCCCTCGAACGGAAAGGATCGCTTCATCTGAACCGGCTCCGCTGTTCCGAGCTGGGCTGGCAGTTACCGATTGTGTCGCTTCGCTGGTCATCCAATATCGCCCTGAATCAACTCCCATACGGATCTGCAGCGTCCCTGATACCGTCACCCATGAAGTTCAGCGACAGCACCAATACGACGACGAATATGCCCGGGATCAACAGCCACGGCGCAAGCGCCACCGTTTGAACGTTTTGTGCTGTGAACAGCAATGTGCCGTATGATATCGCAGGCGGAAGGAGCCCGAGCCCTAGGAAGCTTAGAGTCGTCTCGCTGATCACCATGAACGCTAAGTTGAGAGTGCTAGCAGCGATGATGTGGCTGTAGAACGAGGGCAGCATGTGACGGAAGATGATTCGCCGTTGGCTCGCGCCCGCGGTAATCGCCGCCGTGACGAAATCCTCCTGCCGCATCGCCAAGAACCGTCCACGCACAACACGCGCCAACTCCGTCCAAGCGAAAAGCGACACTACGATCGTTATTGCAAAGAATCTACGCTCAACCGACCAGTCCCCTGGGAACGCAGCCGCCAAACCCAAGTACAGAGGCACTGTCGGAATCGATCGGATGATCTCGATGCTTCTTTGGATCAAGTTGTCAACGAACCCGCCGTAGAAACCCGATACAGCACCCAACGACGTCCCCACTACTAACGATATGAATATGCCGGTCAACCCAATTAGTAGCGACAGGCGAGTCCCACGCATCAAACGTGAATACAGGTCGCGACCTTGCACATCAGTGCCTAGAATGAAAATCGCGTCTTCCGCGGTTAACTCAGGATCGTTGACACCGAAAAGATGTCGATCCAGCCTCAATCCGAACAGCGAGTATTCGTAACCCTTGCCAAAGAACTGGACATCCACCTTTTGGTCGCAATCCGCTTCGTAGACCTTGCGCAAGAACTCGTCGCGCGTGCCGACCAGCTTGCAGACGTGCAAATCGGGTTTCCATCCGTCGAACAGGCGTAGCCATTGCGGAGGTGTGTACTGGCGGGCTGCTTCGACGTCTTCGGGATCATTGGTTGCCAAGAAGTCAGAGAAGATGACGATCAGATAAAAGATTGCCACGATTACGGTCGCGGCCATCGCAAGACGGTGTCTTCTGAAGCGGCGCCAGATGAGCTGGCGTTGCGACATTACCTCTATCTCGTCTCCGTCTTCGAAGTCGTCAACCATGACACCCGGAGTGTCGGCTTGCGGTCCAGTTTGCGATCCGGCAACCATCTAGTTAGTCTTCCTCCAATCGGATACGCGGATCAACCCACGCGAGGAGCAGATCGGATACAAACGTGCCGATGATTGTCAACCATCCAGAGAATAGGATGACGGCTCCAGAGAGATAGATGTCCTGTGCTGTCAAAGCACGCAGAAAGTCCCTGCCGATGGTAGGTAGATCGAGGACAAAGGACAATACAACGCTACCGGAGATGATGAAGGGCAGGATATAGGCCGTGAGCGAGATCACAGGGTTCAAAGCGTAACGCACGGGATACTTCATGATGATCTGCCACTCAGTCAGTCCCTTGGCGCGCGCCGTGGTGACATACGGCTTCTTCAACTCGTCGAGAAGATTGGCTCGCATAACCCTCACCAACGCGGCCGTTCCGGCTGTCCCCAAGATGGCTACGGGCAAAATCAAGTGTTTCGCTAGATCCCATATCTTGGCGAATGACCAAGCCGCGGTTCGATACTCATCTGAATACAAACCCGTGGCAAGAAAACCAGTATTGTCCCAAATCAACCACATTAAAACGAGCGCGATCAAGAAGTCCGGGATACCCAGTCCCAGAAAGCCGAAAAAAGTCGCAGTGTAATCTCCGATTGAGTATTGCTTCACTGCCGAATAGATACCAATAGGTATTGCCACGACCCAAATGAAGACAACAGCACCTGCGCCTAATATCAACGTCTCGAACAGATTCATTCTGAGAACCTGCTCGACCGGTGCGTTGAACTCGAACGAGAAGCCGAGTTGGCCTCGAAGTATGCGCGTGATCCACTTTGCGTACTGGACGTATACCGGGTCATTCAACCCATAAAATTCG
>VXTA01000270.1:3427-5816 GCA_009837685.1 Chloroflexota bacterium
GTTTCCGGTGTTGAGCTGCGTCGCGATGTACGTCGTGACGAAGTCGCCGGCAGGAAGGTTGATAATAACGAATGAGATCACCGACACCGCCCACATGGCGATGATCGCGTAAATGACTCTTCTTATGAAGAAGGCAAGCATATTCGTTCGTCAGGCGTTAGATCCGTCCCGGTAGTTGGAACCTTTCAGACGTACCAGCATCCACCCCCGATCAAGTCGGGGGTGGATGCCTTAATTGCGTCAAACCTGGATTGCAGGTTCAGCGGACAGTAGCGAACTACTTGCCCATCATCGCGTTCTCATCGTCGATCCACCACTGCTCAGGGAATGCGTTTCCTGAGGTCTGGTTGTGGTAAGAGAACGGCAACGCGTTCGGGATGTTGCGCACGTTGTTCTTGATGATCGCAACGTACGTTGGCTTGTTCATCACCGTCGTGATCGGGTTGACGTTCAAGCAGTTGAGCTCGACGACGCGTTGCAGGATTTCGTTGTACCGATCGGGACCAGCCGTGGACTGCGACTCGTCATAGAGAACCATCTGCTCTTTGATCAAGTCGTTGATGCCGGCCGGATCGATACCGGTCTCGCCGCTGGACTGGTGCCAATCACCGTACAGACGACCAGTGTTACCACCGCCACCCACTGGAAGCAGGTGCTGCGGCGTGATCAGCGTTGTCGATCGTGGCGAAGACTCCCAGTTGGTTGTCATCAGCTCGTTCAACAACGCACGGTCTCCGTGGAGGCCGCGCTCGAGTGACTGGACCTCGGCGTGGATGCCGATGTTGACTTGCCACTGTCGCGCGATCATCTCGTTGATCGCCGGGTAGTCCTCAAACGCTGCCACGACGGATGGCAATTGAACTGTCAGCCGCTCGCCGCTAGGCATCAGGCGGAAACCGTCTCCGTCTTTCGCGCTAAGCCCGATCTCGTCCAAGATTGCGTTGGCCCTGTCTGGGTTGAACTGGACATCATCCTCACCGATGTACTTACCGGGGTTGTCGGGATCAGGGTAACCCTGGCACAAACCCGAGGTCTGGCCGATACCGAGGAAGAAGACCTCGTTGATCTGATCACGTTCGATGCCCAAGGATAGAGCCCTGCGGAATTCAACGTTCTGCAGGTAGCTCTGAATTTCAGCATTGCCGTCCCAAGTTTCGTTCACGTAGATGTTGGCGATACCCGACTGCGGCTGGCGCCAGAATTGGATGCGGTAGCCAACAGACTCCGCGTTCTCTAGGAACAGCGGTAGCTTGGCGATGTTGATGTGACGACCCATGACCGTGTAGTTACCCGCCAGCGCACTGAGGTTCAGGACCTCAAGGTTCTGTGCAAGAGTAAGCACGACGCGGTCGATGTACGGGAGCTGGTTACCCTCGGTGTCGACTCCGTAGTAGTACGGGTTGCGCTCGAACGACCACTCGTTCGTGTTGATGCTGCCTGTGACGCGCCAAGCGGTAAGCATCGGTGCATCAGGGTTGGCGTTGGCGTGGTTGCGGTCGTTGAAGTAGGTGAACCAGTTTTCGAAACCTGCCTCTTCAGCCTTGCGGTTCGCCTCGTCCAATCCGACGAAGTCGGGGTGGAACTGCTCGAGGTAGTGCCGTGGAGCGTAGAGGCCGTCAGCACCATCGCCGCGCGTGTGCTGACCAGCGACGATGACCGATGCCACCAACGACACGAACGGAGCGTACGGCTCAGGCGATGTGACCTTGAATGTCTGCTCGTCGATCGCCTCGAACTGCAGCGTCTCCCCACCTTTTTGCGTCCACGCAGGCTTGGTCGGGTTCAACTCTTCGTTGTGGAGCATGTGGTCGACCCAGAACATGATGTCCGCAGTCGTGAACGGGTGTCCATCAGACCACTTGTGCCCCTTGCGGAGCGTGAAAGTGAACTCGGTCGCGTCCTCGTTCTGCGTCCAAGACTCGGCTATGTTTGGTTGGACAACCGAACCGGAGACTTCATAGAAGAGGAGGTGGTCCTTGAGCGGACGCTCCATGTTTTGACCGTCTGCCGGGCCCGTGAAGCCACGGTACCAGGTTCCGCCGTACTTGCCGATGCCGTCCGTGGGCTTCAGAACCAGCGGGTTCTCAGGCAAGCGCTCTTCAACCGGAGGCAGTTCGCCAGCGGCCACGCGGGCTGCGAGCAGCGGTGCCTCTTGGAATGAATCAGGTTTCGGGAACAGGTTGCCGTTCTCATCGTAGATGGTCGGCCAGATGTTTTCTTCCGGGTCAGCCGTGATGTGCGGAGAGTCAACTCGAACCGGCTCAGGTGTCGGGATTACGACCACCTCAACTTCGACTTCCTTGACTACCTCTTTCTCGACCTCGACGACCTCGATCTTTGTTTCACCCTCGACCTCGACGATCTTCTCGACCTCGACGACCTCGACGAC
>VXTA01000193.1 GCA_009837685.1 Chloroflexota bacterium
GTCTGGTCCCAACTGCTCTGGAACCCAATAGTAGATAAACTTACGTTCTGCTTCTCTGTCAAACTGGTTTGATATTTGGGGATCTAGACAAAACGGTTGACGATGACAAAGCGCGGACAAGAATTCTCGCTGAAACTGCTCACGATTTTCAATCTCTAAGTTGAGCGACCATTCAAATTCAACTTCGTTTGACACTTCTTCTACCCCATTGAAGTTACTCTCCTCAATAGCTTGCCGTTCGATCTCAAGGGACGGTAACGGAGCCAATCCTCGTTGCAATAGCTTTTTCATGAGGCCGGCAACGAATTGGTGATCGGAACCGCCTTGGCGGTCTTCGCGGTTGCTCCTGCGCAAGATCAATGTATCGCTCAAGGCTTTGGCGATATTCCGGTCGCGACGAAAGATGCTGGGGACCAATCCGGGAAGTGAGCCTATCGGAACGTATCTCGCCTGAAATTCCGAACGCTCAATCGCTTCTGACCAACTTACCGGAAGTTGTATCGAGTCCAGATCATCCCGAACTGGTTTGAACGCGGGCGGCCTGGCAACTGGTCTTGTCCTACCAAATGCGTTGACGCGGCGAATCTTTGGGGGTGCCACACGAGGTTCTTGAACATAGACGCAGTTGAAGCAATGCCATGAATCCTCACCCCGCGTATCGATGTTCGGCACTAGCATCTCGCCACATTCCGGGCAATCGAGCGACTGTGGAATGCGATTATTGCTTTGCATCGGGTTGATCGGCAGTGTCCGAGTGATCTAAATTCCTTGCGAAATTCTAACCCGTTTTAACGCGCGAATGTCTGACTTGCTTGTACCGTCTGAGCAATAGCCGTCAACTATGGTGAGTTCTGAATGACCGACGATGCACTGGATAGCACTCAGATCGCGCAACGCAGGTGTGCAATGCACTGCTCTCATGCTGATTCGAGTGACTGGGCAACGACTGCACAGTATTATGGAAATGAATAACGCATCCAAGCGCGTCGTATACTCAACTGCGGCGTTGACGTGCGCGACATAGCAACATCTTCGAGGAGTGAAAGCAGCAACATGATCCCAGTTCTGATAGCGATTGTCGTCGCTTTCTTCGTGGCAGGTCTCGTCTGGTTGTTAGTGGAATGGACTTCGGAAAAAGACGCAGCCTAGACATGATCTGACTACTCTGGCTGGATCCGACTCGGTGCGATTGGCGATGCTCATCGTCTAGAATCGGTTCTCAGCATCGAGAAGCGAACCAGAACGCCGTGCGTTGCGGCGGTGATTGACGGAGTAACAGACAGAATGGCAGTTTCAGTTAAGATACCGACGCCGTTGCGGCGACTGACCGACCAGCAATCGACGGTGAGTGCCGATGGTGACGATGTATCGGCGATGATCGAATCGTTGGACGGGTCGTTCCCTGGGATCAAGGCTCGGTTGTGCGACGACACTGGTGAGCTTCGCCACTTCGTCAGTATCTATGTCAATGGCGAGGATATTCGTTATCTTGACGGAACAGACACGGGGTTGTCGGATGGGGATGAAGTCAGTATCGTGCCCGCGGTTGCCGGGGGTTAACTAGCTAACCAACACGTCGTTTAGGGCGGCTCTAACGACCCTCGTGGAGACATCGCGGCTTGTCGTGGCGCGGCCGGGACCTCGTAAAAGAACCCAGCGGATTTTGCCGCCACGTGATTTTTTGTCGGAGGTTGTCGCCTCGAGCAACGTGTCAGGATCGATGTCGCTTAGTGTGACTGGGAGTTCGAAACGTTGGAGAAGGGTTCGCTGGCGGTCTACCAACTCTTCGGAAATTAGGCCTTGACGTTGGGATATTCCGGCGGCGACCATCATGCCGATGCTGACGGCTTCGCCGTGGAGGTATGTTCCGTATTCGGTTACGGCTTCGATGGCGTGGCCTATTGTGTGACCGTAGTTGAGTAAGACGCGGTCGTTGCCAGTCTCGAATTCATCGGCTGACACGATCTCGGCTTTGATCTCGACTGAGCGCCGGATGACGGGTTCGACGAGATCGCCTGAGAGTGCTGCCAGATCTTCAGCATGGGTTTCGAAGGTGTTCAACAGGTCATCGTCGAGGATGAGGGCATGTTTTACTGCTTCGGCCCAGCCGGCAGCTAGTTCGCGGTGTGGGAGAGTGTCGAGGAAGTCGATGTCATGAATGACTAGGCGCGGTTGTTTGAAAGCACCGACGAGGTTCTTGCCGATCGGCAGGTTGACGGCGGCCTTGCCTCCGATAGAGGCATCAACCATGGCGGCTAGGGACGTCGGAACGTGTACGACTGGGACACCACGGAGCCAAGTTGCGGAAACGAATCCGACCAAGTCGGAGGTCACACCACCACCCATGGAAACGATGCAGTCGGTGCGTTCGGCGCGCTGCTCGGCGAGCCACTCGTAGACCTTGGTCGCGGTCGCGATGGTTTTGGCTTCTTCACCTAGTTCGAGGATGAGCGCGTGAGTTTCGTATCCACCACGTTCGAGGGCTTCGTGTGTGCGCCGGACGAGCAGCGGGAACATCGCGTAGTCGGCGATGAGGAACGCCCTGCCGTTGACCCCTGCCTGTCGCATCTCTGGGCCGATAGCTTCGATGGCACCGCGCGAGACCATGACGCGGTAGTCGCCCTGAGAGGTTTTGACAGTTGCGGCCGGTTCTTCAGCACCCGGGTTGTAGTTAAACATCGGAGTTGACCTGACTGGATTCCGACCGAGATGACAACTCTTGCCAGACGTTTTCAATAGCGGCAGCGACTTGGCGATGGGACAGCCCTTCGGTATCGATGGATCGGTCGGCGCACGAATATGCCTCGGTTCGCTCAGCCAGCAGATTGGCAATCCGTTGCTCTGGAGCGTCATCGCCCAGAAGCGGACGCAGTGTCCGGTTTCTGCTTTGTCTCGTCGTGAGCCTTTTATGAATCGTTTCTGGAGTTGCCGTCAAATGTATGATGACTCCGCTGTTTCGCATAATTTGACGGTTAAGTTCGCGAACAGGAACTCCACCGCCAGTGGAAACGACGCGGCTGGACTTCTCGGACAGTTCACGTAAGATGTCGGTTTCGATCTTGCGGAATGCGTCCTCGCCGTCGTCCTCGAAGATCTCGGGTATCGACTTTTTTGTACGGTACTCGATCAGGTCGTCCATATCGACGAATGGGAGTTTGAGCAGTTCTGCCGCCCTGATTCCGCTGAGCGACTTTCCAGTGCCGGAGAACCCGATGAGGTAGATGTTGCCGTTCGGTTTCACCCTATGCGACGACACCGACGCCGAACTCTTGGTGGGAGGCGATGTAGGAGTCGTAGTTTCGACGCGTCTCGGCGATGGAGTCGCCGCCGAACTTCTCTAGGAAAGCATCGGCAAGGACCAGCGCCATCATCGCTTCGCCGATCGGGCATGCGCGGGCGATCTGACAGATGTCGGAGCGGTTGTATGCGGCCTCGATCACCTCGCCAGTATTGATGTCGATGCTGGGAAGCGGCCGCGTCATGGTGGCGATGGGCTTGACGGCGACGTGGACAACAACGGGATTGCCGTTAGACATGCCACCTTCGATGCCACCGGCGTGGTTAGTCAGCTGGCGGAAACGTCTAGGATCGGAGGGATCTGGGACGATAACGTCGTGGACATCCCTGCCCCATCTAGCGGTGTTGTCGAAGCCGTATCCGATCTCTACGCCCTTGACGGCATTGATGCTGGTCATGGCTTGGGCGAGTCTACCGTCGAGTTTGCGATCCCACATGACATGGCTGCCGAGTCCGACGGGCACACCAAAGGCGATGATCTCCATTACACCACCGATGGTGGTGCGTTCCTTCTTGGCAGTGTCGATGGCGGCGCGGTATCGTTCGTCAGCGTCGGCATTCCAAGCCCGGACTTCGGAGGCTTCGACGGTATCCCAGTCGATTTCAGACGGGTCAATGATTGGCGATTTTTCGGGTCCGCAGCTGATGACATGGGAACGGATGTCGATGTCGAACTGTTCAAGGATTCGGCGAGCGACGGTCGATGCGGCAACCCGGGCAGCGGTTTCACGGGCGGAGGCGCGTTCGAGCACGTTTCGGACATCGTGATGCAGGTATTTGAGCGCGCCAGGGAAGTCGGCGTGGCCGGGAACGATACGGGTATGCGTCTTTTTGTCTACATCGTCGCCGACGTCGGCAACGGACATCGCATCAGTCCAGTTGGCGAAGTCTTTATTCTCGATCCACATGGCGATAGGTGAGCCCAGCGCTTTGCCGTGGCGGACACCACCGCGGATGACGGCGCGGTCCTTCTCGATCTTCATGCGACCGCCGGAGCCGTAGCCCTTTTGGCGGCGTGCCATCTGCTCCTCGACGTAGTCCTCGTCGATGGGGAGTCCAGAGGGTACGCCCTCCACTATCACGGTCAGTCCGGGACCGTGGGATTCGCCTGCGGTGAGGTATCTAAAGCGGGTCATCAGGAAGTAGCTCGTCTCACTGCTTCGAACATTTCGTCGACTGGAGCCGGTTTGCTTGTAGCCAACTCGAAGCCGACCGCGCCTTGAAGCAGGAGCATGGTGAAGCCGCGCAGCGATTTGGCTCCGGCTTTCTCGACTTCATTGAGGAACGGTGTCATCGGGGGAGCATAGACGGCGTCGTAGGCCACTGCATCAGGGGATATGGCGTCAGCGGTGACAGGAGTGGCGTCGGGCGCGGGTCCACCATCCATTCCCATCGATGATGTATTTACCAATAGATCGGATGCCAATGAGATGTCATTCAGATCGTCGGCATCGAGACCGCATGAATTAATGTTCAGTGTGTCGTCAGAGAAGTCAGCAGCGAGTTCTTCGGCTCGCGCGACAGTGCGGTTGGCAATGGTCATCGACGCTACCCCTGCAGTTTTGAGTGCATGAACGATTGCTCGTGCGGCGCCGCCTGCGCCAAAGACGAGCGCAGATTTTCCGGCAGGATCGAACTCACCTAGTTCGGTCAGGGCACGTAGAAAACCGGGAGAGTCGGTGTTGTGGCCAGTTAGATGTCCATTGTTGTTGATGATCCAGTTGACGGCGCCGACGGCAACTGCGGTGTCGGCGAGTTCATCGATCATCGGTATCACCGCCTGCTTGTGCGGCAGTGTGACGCAACTGGCTAGGAAACCGTCGGCACGGAATGATTCGACTTTTGCGGCGAGGTCGTCGGGATGTGTCGGCCAAGCTTCGAACAACTCATCGATGCCGTGGTGTTTGAGTGCGGCGTTCTGGAAAACGGGCGACAGGGTGTGCCCTAACGGGTATCCGATGATGCCGAAATTGCTGGTGGTCATGGGTCGGTTTGGAGTGTTCTGGTGTTCGGGTTTAGGTAAATCCTATACCGAGAGACGATGCCTAATTTCCGTGCTGGACTGTTCGCTACCCGCCGTCAAGGTAGGTCTGTAGGATGATTGCGGCGGCGGCAGAATCGACTCGGCCTTTGACCCGGTGACGGCGTTGGGAAGGTGAATCTACTTCGTTTAGTGCCCTTTCGGCTTCGACAGTGCTTAGACGCTCGTCGGTGGTGAAGACTGGAATATCGACGACCGCTCGCAACTGCCCGACGAATGCCAAGGCATCTTCCCCCATCGGCGACATGCTGCCGTCCATGTGGAGCGGCACGCCGACTACGATCTCGGTCACGCCGCGTTCGGCTACCAACGACTTGATACGTATAAGTGCGTCGTCAGTCGCGGCGGCTTTGACGGGAGATGCGATTACCCGTTCAGGATCCGAAACAGCAAGACCGACTCTTGCGAGTCCGAAATCAACGCCTAGGCACCTGCCCGGACG
>VXTA01000325.1:0-3157 GCA_009837685.1 Chloroflexota bacterium
CTACCCACACAATTCGAATGACCGCTGACGGATCGAATCAGCCTGGAGAAGATTGGCAGTGGTTGTCAGGCACGGTCAAGCCCGAAATTCAGCGTCCGGTAAGTTTTATGGCTTTGGAAGTCTATGAACCTCCGACGTCACCGATCGGCAGCGCGGCGACACTTACGATCGACTCCTTGAGCGCCGTAGACGATTCTGGCGCATCGGTCCTAGTAACTGATTTTGCGGACATCGATGTGTGGCACCCTATGGCGACCTCGATTGCCGATGATTCTCGCCTATCGATAACTGACGGTGGCGGGGAAGGAAGCGAAGACCGACGATCACTGGAGTTCGCTATGGGTCGTGGGACTGACGACGGTGTCCGCGGCGTTTACTACTCTGAGAACGGCCCGATATCCGTCCCTTTGCTGGTGAATTCTCAGTTCTTAGACAGTACGGGGCTTGACGTTGGTGAGAGTCTCTCAGGGCATGCGTACGGCCGCATCGTGCCGTTTGAAATCCGTGGCACATTCGACCTGTTCCCGACGATGATCGACGAAGCACAATCGTTCGCGGTCACCAACGCCGATGCTCTCCTCGCGTACTTGACCCCGGTAAGCGAGCCGTTCCTCTCCGATTCGGCGGAGTTGTACCTCCACGTCGACGAGACGTTCGCCTTCCAAGAGCGTATCGCGACGATAAAGCAGTTAGGTCCGTCATTACGCGTCTCGGATGGCGAGGCGTTGAGCGCGACGTCCTCCGCGCGTTTAGGGAATGCCGCAGGCTGGCGGATCGTTGGATCGCTCATCGCCGTGTCGGTGGTCGTGATAACTGTGGTCACCGCTGCTGCGGTAACTATTCACAATCAGGACCTGAACCGCCTCGATAGCGCCCTGGTCGAATCTATGGGTGGCAGCCGCATCGGTATTGTTCTGGAGGCATCTACCAGAACTCTGATGTCACTAGGCCTCGGGTTTGGGCTTGGCGCTATCGGAGGAATGTACGGGGTTCGATTCATCGCCGACAGAATGACTCGCACAGCGACTGGAGAAGCAGCTCTGCCGCCGATGCTGTTACAAGTTGACTGGCTACCGGTGGTTGGAGCCATGGTCCTGTTGGTTGGAGCGACGTTGATACCTGTGGCGTGGAGCTTGATGCGGCCTAAGGATTCAGTCGCCGGCAGAATCAGGACCTCTTCGGTGGCGTGAAACACTCTCTGGGGTCATCACGACGCGCGGCAATTGCGGCTTTGCCCCGATTGGTGCTGAAACGCGCCTTTTCAGAGAAGACGTTCGTGGGCTTACGGCTTATCGGATTGACGATCGCGGTGGCAGTTTCTGCCGGAGTGTTCATCTACCTTGACGCCCTCGGTCAATCGGCGCTTTCGCAGAGCCTAGAGGGGCATCTACAACAAGACCTGAATGTCGCCGTCAGGGCCCGAAACGATTCAGTTACGCACGAAGCCCATCAGGCGCTGTTGACCACTGTCAACGACACGCGATCGAAGGAACTGACCAAGGTGCTCGCATCTCCGACCGTGGCGGCGAAGTCGGTGACGCTCGTGTTCGACGGCGATCTGGTGCCTTGGAAGACAACGCGAAGCTTCTTGGCCCACGTCGATGGCATGGAGGACGAGGCGACCTTGCTCGAAGGTGCATGGCCTTCATCCGGCAGCTCTACTCAAGCGCTTGAAGTCGCGATTTCGTCGGAAGACGCACAATACTTGGGTTTCAGTGTCGGGCAAACCGCCCATCTGAGCTCTCCAACCTCCGAAGAAATCCGAGTCACTGTACGCGTCACCGGCATCTACTCGCGCGACGATCCAGATGCGCTTCAATGGGAAGCCTTGGACACTGGACTCGGTGCTAACAGCACATCGTTCCGGTTCGCACCGTTTATCGTCAGCGAACCTATGCTGATCGATGCCGTAGCGAATCACATGCCAGATACGGAGGTCCGTTACTACTGGGTCTTCGAAACCAATGTGGGCAGGATTCATTCACGCGACGCCGAGAAGATCTTGGCCGACTTGGACTCCCAAGAGGCGATCCTCAAACAGGAACTTCAGGGATTTCAACGGATCAGTACGCTAGACGATGCGTTGGCTGCGTTTCTGACAAGTTCAGAGATTTCACGCGGCTTAATGATGTCTGTTGGAGCGGTGATCGCATTCGCATCGCTCGCGTTTTCCGCTTTGATTGCCAGCCAAGCCCGCGATATTCGATTCAGTGAGAGTGGGATGGTTCGAGCACGGGGCGCGACGGCTTCGCAAGAGATCGCTCTTATGACTGGCGAGACGTTGCTGATCGCCGCGCTGTCGTTGGTTGCAGGCGTTGCAATCGCGCTTCTCGGCGTGTCGTTGGCTGGAAGACTTCCGGTGTTGAGCGAACTGACTGGTGGAGAATTACTCCCCGCTAGTCTTTCGGTGCAGTCTGCTGTGGCGGCGGTCGTCGCTGCCCTTATCGGACTTGTCGCCCTGCTGATGCCATCCTTCAGACGAAACGCGTCGACAGTCGATGAACTCACTAGCCGATTGGCACGCCCGCCGATTCGCCATGTGGCGCAACGCTACTATCTCGACGTCGTCCTGTTGTGTATCGGCGTCGCCGCGCTCTGGCAGCTGTCGCAAGAAGATCTCTACATCTCTAGCAGTGCGCTGGGAGAAGGCTTCAGCAATCGGCTCGCCTTGGCGATGCCTGCGGCAACCGCGGCCGGAGGAGCGATCGTGTTGCTGCGTTTCCTGCCGTTCCTGCTTGGCGGCATCGCAGAGGTTTTGGCGCGCCTGCCCTCGATGTTCAGGCTTTCACCTGCGATTCCACTGGCTCTTTGGTCTTTGGCCCGGAACCCCCGTTCCAGCATGGGGTTGATGCTGCTGATAATGCTCGCGGCGACAATCGCCGTTTTGCTCTCGATCTTGTCCCCATCGATCGATCAATACGCCGAAGATGATGCGCGGTACCGTGTCGGTGCAGACATCCGGTTATCCGGAATGATCGTCCGTAATCGAAGCAATCTTCACCGCGTAGTTGATCACATGACGGCGGAATTCGGATACGACGCTATTTCGCCAGTCGCACGTGCGGCCGGAACCGTTTCCGCGCCTAGCGGGAACGAACCAGTGACCGCGGTGGGTGTTGATGCGGATCATTTCCCGGAGGCTGCGTGGTGGCGCTCG
>VXTA01000325.1:3167-4906 GCA_009837685.1 Chloroflexota bacterium
CTCGGACTTGGCGAGCGCATCGCCCGAAAATCTGACATCTCTCGTCAAATCGCGCGATACGGATGGATATCCGATCCCTGCCGATGCCGAGTGGCTCACCGCGCTGATCAAACCAGACACTCAGCGAAATGACAGGGGGCTGGTTGCACGCATCCGAGATGAATCGGGGCTATACCACTCCGTGACAATCGGAAATCTAGAACCGCGATCCGTCACAGTAGGTACCCCATACGGTTGCGAAAAACCCGTACCGCTCGAAGATGAAGAAGGCTTCGAACCTCCTGACTGGTGCAGAATCGGTATCCCATTATCCCCGCTCCGCAGAGACACGTCCGACACAGAACAACTCTGGTTGGAGTTCATTGGGATTTCAAGACGTCCAATCGAAAACGCGCCGCAACCGACGACCGGATCGGTGCGCATCAAAGACATCTCTACCGCGAACGCTGCTGGTGAACTTTCACTGTTGACCGACTTCGGCGACATCGTCAATCGACGGACCACGGCGGCTGGATTCGGCGATCTGGGAGCGCGCATCGATCCGTTCTCCGAGACGCCGAGTGATGGCGCGGTCTTAACTTGGTCCCAACCGCGGTATGGGCAACTCAAGGGTGTCCGAGTAGGCACCTCTGACGACGTGCTCCGGGTAATCGGCAGCAACTGGTTCAAGAAGGAGTTGGAGCTCGAAGTCGGCGACACCACACGTCTTTTCTTGGGCAACCGCAGCACGACGGTTGAGTTCGTGGCGTTCGCAGATTTCTTCCCTACCTTCCCTTCGGCATCATCTCCTTATCTGGTAGCTGATCTGCGTGAGGTTCAACGGATCATGTCGATCGATCAGACCCGAGGCGCTGATGCCACCAACGAACTCTGGATATCAGCACCTGAAGCAAAGATTGACGATCTCGCAGATATCGAAGACCTGTTCTCTTTCAACAATCTCTCGGCGCGCCTGATGCAACACGCCGGATCTGAGATCACCCGATCGCGTAGCGATGCACTCACGGCGGCAGGGTGGAACGGCTATCTTGGCTTCGGTTTCGCGGCCGTCACCACGGTCTCGATCCTCGCATTCATCGTCACGGGTTGGACCACATATCGACTGCGCCGACTCGAGTTGGCGGTGCTGAAATCGATGGGTATGTCGATGCGTCAGATGCTGTTGATGATCGGTTTGGAACAGATCCTGATCGCATCGATATCGCTCGCCATCGGCGCAGGGATCGGATTGATGCTCAGCGCGGTGCTACTGCCCTATCTCGCCGGAAAGGACGCCTCGACGCTTGCGCCGCCGATGGTCGCCGTTGTTGGTACTCAGATGCTGGGGATTCTGTTGGGAATCGTCGCAACCGCTTTGATCGCATCGGTGACCTGGATATTCTTCTGGGTTCGTAGCCAGCACGCTACTACGGTGATAAGAGCTGGAGGCGCGGGGGTATAGGAGGGGCAGGGCGGACGATGGGCATACCCTGCCCTTTTTGCGTCAGCAAGCCCTTCCCTTCGGGGAACGCAAGGGACGCGAAGAAGCGACTTCGCAGGGGATACCCCTACTCGCCGTAAAGTCCTAGGTGCTGTCTATTGCCAAAGATCCGGATCGGGTCGCTTCATCAGCCCTACGCCCAGATATCCGTACCAGATAACCAGCAGCACGTAGCAGCCCCGGGCCAGGCTGATAAAGGTGTCGCGGCCGCCGTTGTCGAGTACGGCCAGCATGAAGAAGATCATTACGGCCAGGCTGA
>VXTA01000325.1:4916-5764 GCA_009837685.1 Chloroflexota bacterium
CAGAGAGACTATCTGGTTGAAGTCGTCTCTCGTGGAGAGGCCCAACGCGAAGATGCAGCCGCCAAATCCGAGCGTAATCCCACCGGCGTAGAAGAGCGCGGAGCCGGCGTAGTAGACGGGAACGCTTCCGCTGATCTGTTCGCTGGTTTGGGCATCGGCCAGAATGAAGTCGACGCCGCCGGCAAAAATCCAACCGGTCAGTCCGACGAAAACCATGAAGAAGCCCATCTGAACAAACGCCTTGCCATTGCCCTCCAAGGTCACGTTCCGCATCAGCGCATAGAGGCCCGAGAGGATCAGGACTAGGCCGAGGATTATCGCGATGTTGGTCACATTGGTCAACGCGGCGTTGCCACTTTTGGCGGATATAGTGCCGACGGCGTCTGACACTTTGGCGGTGTCTATCAGCAGTCCGCCCGGTTCTATGAGGAAGAAGACGAAGGCGACTATCGGGCCGAAAATGAGGGACAGCCCCGCCAGTCGGTTCACGGATATTGTGCCCATGTTTGAACCTCCTTGTGTGATGTCATGGGAAGGGTCTATATGGTTCAACCACTCACAGCGTACACCCTGACGGCGAAGTTGTGGCATTGCAATAGGAAAGTGATCTTGTCCCCAAAAGTTGCCGGAGTTTTGCCGCGATCATGCCGCTAGATGCCGCTAGAGCGGCATATTCATTGTTGGGTGTTTTTAGTGTTATTCGGGGTGTGGCACGGGAGATGGGGCGAGTGTCGGCGTATGCGGGTTGTAGGATGGTGGTTTTCGTAGGATTTGGGGGTTTGGTTGGAAGGGCAATTTAGAACAAACTTGCCGCTGGAGCGGCAAAACTCCGGCATGATTAGTTTTTG
>VXTA01000184.1 GCA_009837685.1 Chloroflexota bacterium
TGACATCCAATGATGCAGTGATAATAGGTGCCGGGATTTGGGTTTGGAACCCTGATAATTGTCTCTGCCCATAGTCATGGACAACGTTTCGGTGAATTCAATGACCAATCCGGGAAGATTTAATCCCTAAGGGGATCGCCCACGCTCAGGAATGGGAAGCGGTAGAAGTCTGTGTCGCGGGTGTAATCCGACTGGTGCCGTGTTCGCGCATCAGAACCGGGGTGTGGAGGTCGTGCATAAGGTTGCGTCATAGTAATCTAAGCCCAGAATGCCGACGCTGTACATTGTCGCTACTCCAATCGGCAACCTCGACGATCTCACGCTGCGGGCGATTGAACTGCTTCGGTCGGTGTCGGTGGTTGTAGCTGAGGACACGCGAGTGACGCGCAAGTTGCTAGATCGCGTTGAATCGACAGCGAGACTAATCAGCTTTCACCGGAGATCCGCTGAGAAAGACGTTGGAACGATAGTGCGGCTGTTAGATGACGGTGATGTGGCGTTGGTTTCTGATGCGGGCACTCCTGGCGTTAACGATCCTGGGCAGGTGATAGTCGCGGCTGCAATTGATCGGGGCCACGATGTGGTACCGATCCCCGGCCCGTCGTCTGTTATGGCCGCGCTTTCGGTATGCGGCTTTTATTCTGATCAGTTCGCTTCGTACGGTTTCTTGCCGGCGAACGGGAGTAGACGCAGAAGAGTGTTGCGGCAGATCGCGGGGCAATCGGTGGCCGCCGTTATGTTCGAAACACCCCATCGATTGCGCGACGCACTTGAGGACATAGCCGAGATTCTTGGAGACCGGAATCTTGTTGTATGTCGTGAGATGACGAAGATGCACGAGGAGATTTGGCACGGAACTGCCGATGAGGCGCTTTTTCATTTCGAGAAACCTAGGGGAGAGTTCGTAATCGTTGTGGCGCCGCTCGAGCGGTCGGGTGTGGGCTCACAAGTGATGTCAGCAGAGGATGCCGAGCGTGAAATACTCAACATTGCTGCCGAATTGGACGATGAATACGAGTCTCGTCGGGATCTCGTCGATGCCATCGCCGCTGAGACCGGCTATCCGCGGCGACAAGTCTACCAAGTGTTGCACCGACAGCGTTGAGCGAGATGAATGGAATGGCGGCGGCATTTCGCAAGTAGAATCGAGAGGTAGCGTCGTGTCGCATCTCCGATTGTCTAAAGCCGATTAGCGATCAAAAACGACGTTAAGCGAGCCTCTACTTGTCCAAAAACATCCTCGTCTGCGTAGCATGGCCCTACGTCAATAGCGAACCGCATCTCGGACATATCGCCGGGATGAACGTCCCTGCTGACATCTTTGCTCGATATCACCGTATGGTTGGCAACCGTGTGGCGATGGTGTCTGGCAGTGACATGCATGGCACTCCGACTGCTTTGCGGGCGGTCGACGAAGGCGTACGACCTGAGGACATCGCGTTCAAGTATCACGAGATCTGGGCAGATTGTATGGAGCGGATGGGATTCTCGTACGACCTCTACACGCATACGCACACGAAGATTCACGAAGATGTCGCACAGGACGTACTCCTGACTCTCGACAAGCACGGCTACATCTACGAAGATACCCAGTTGATGCCTTTTTCCGAGTCGGAGCAGCGATTCCTATCGGATAGATTCGTTGAGGGCATTTGTCCTGCGTGCGGATATGACGGCGCACGTGGTGATCAGTGCGATGACTGCGGCCGTACCCTTGACCCAACCGATTTGATCGAAATCCGCAGCATCCGTGACGGCTCGACGCCAGTCTTCAAAGAGACTACACACTTGATGATCAAGTTGAGCGCATTCCAAGAGCCGCTCGAAAAGTGGGTAGGTGACAAGAATGAATGGCGGCCGAACGTCCGCAACCAGACGATTGGTTTCCTTAATGAAGGCCTCCACGACCGCGCGATGACCCGCGACATCGAATGGGGTGTCCCGGTTCCTAAAGATCGTTTTGAGGGCTACGACAAGAAACGCATCTATGTTTGGTTCGAAGCTGTAATCGGTTACTTCTCGGCGACCAAAGCATGGGCCATCGACTCTGCCGACGAGGATGACTGGCAGGAGTTCTGGCACAAACCAGACGCCGAGTCGTATTACTTCCAAGGCAAAGACAATATCCCCTTTCACACTGTGTTGTGGCCAGCGATGTTGATGGGTTACGGCGGCTTGAACCTGCCAACCGACGTGGTCGCGAACGAGTACCTGAATCTGGATGGCCAAGGATTCTCGAGTAGCAGAAATTGGGCGGTCTGGTTGCCCGACTATCTTGAGCGATACGAAGTCGATCCGTTGCGATATTACTTGGCGTCGATAATGCCCGAAACGTCGGATTCAGACTTCACGTGGGAAGGGTTCTTCGCCGCAAACAACAATGTGTTAGTCGCAACGCTTGGGAACTTCATACACCGGACTTTGACGATAACGACGCGCAACTTTGACGGGAAGGTCCCCACTCCGAGTGATCTCGGAGTGCAGGATCAAGAGGTTCTGGATGCTTGTTCGCAGACATTGGATGATGTGGCGGCATCGATCGAAACTCGTAGATTCCGGCGCGCACTGTACCAAGCGATGGAACTAGCTCGCGTAGGTAATCGCTACCTCGACGCGGAAGAGCCTTGGCAGACGGTAAAGAGCAACCCTGATAAGGCAGCAACCACCTTGTGGACGGCTCTAAACGTGATATCCACATTGCGCACGGCGTTTTACCCGTTCATTCCGTTCTCAAGCGACAAGATTCATAATCTGCTAGGCTTCGACGGGGAAACCGCCAGCGACGGATGGAGAACACGCGCAGTCGAGCCAGAGGCATCCTTGCCAAAACCACGACCGCTTTTCCGCAAGCTGGACCCCGAGATTGTCGAACAAGAGAGAGAACGACTTCTCGCGCAACAGACCGGTAATCCATGAAAATCAGTTGAGAAACTGCTTGAATTCAGACCGCTCGAACGGGATGATTAGGACGCCATGACAACCATTCAAACGACGCCCACTCAAGACATTTTCGCTCCCATCGAGAAAGATCTTGACCGAGTGGTTGAAGTCATAACTCAACTGAGCATCGAAGAGATCGAGCGTTGCCCCGCGGGTATCGATGCCCTCGAAACGCTTGACGAGCGTCTTACGCATGTGATGTCGACACCGGGCAAGAAGATGCGGCCTGCCATGACCTTGCTCGCATCGAAGTTGTGGGGAGCGGTGCCAGACGAAAAAATGATAAGCATGGCGGTCGCAGTCGAGTTGCTACACATCGCAGCGCTGATACACGACGACACGGTTGACGACGCGGATGTTCGACGCGGCAAGGCTACGGCGGGCTTTTTATGGGGCAACAACTTTGCCGTGCTACTTGGTGATTATGTGTTCGCAACCTCAGCGAAATTCGTTTGTGCAACTGGATCGGTCAGACTAATCAGCCGCTTCGCCGAAACGATTGCCGAACTTGCTCGCGGCGAACTACACGAGATGGTGAGCAACTGGAACTTGCCGGTCACAGTGGATGAATATTTCGCTCGAATCTACGACAAGACGGCATCTCTCTTTTCGACGTCGGCCGAAAGCGGCGCAGTTCTTGGGGGGGCTGATGAAGACGCGGTCAATGCCCTAAGGGAATATGGCTACTACTTGGGAATGGCATACCAAGTCAAAGACGACGTTCTCGACTACGAGTCGACTACCGATGAGCTAGGCAAACCCGCCAACCAAGACATCTTGAGCGGCAAACTCACACTGCCAGCGATCTACGCCTCCGAGAATCCGGATTGCGCGGCGGCGATCGAGAGATTTTTCAACCTGTCTGAAAAAGAGCGTGAAGCGGCGCTCGGAGAGTTGTTGGACACGATCCGCCGCAACGGCGGTGTGGAGCGCGCTGAGGCTACCACGTCGGAATTCATCGATAGCGCGTTGAAACGTCTCGAGGTGGCGCCATCATCGGTGAGCAGGGACTCCTTAGCGTCCATCGCTTCTAGAGTCAACTCGATGTAGGTCGGCGCCCTCAACGTTCGCCAACAGGATGTCGCCCGACACGATCATTGAGAAACTATCCGCGATCTACGGCGAATTCGAGCAGACACCCCGTTACAACGCGCTCGACGAGCTGATATTCACTGTTCTGACGCAACACACGTCTGACCTGAACGCGGAGCGCGCGTTCATTCAACTGCGCGAAACGATTCCGACGTGGGAAGAGGTGATGGTCGCTGATCAGCAAGCGATCGCCGACGCTATTTTCCACGGAGGTATGTCAAACCAGAAATCGAAAAGTATTAAAGACATCCTCGCAACGATTCTTGAGCGACACGGGGACCTGGAGATTGAATTCCTCAGAAATTACGAACTTGAGGATGCTCGAAAGTGGTTGGTGGAACTGCCCGGAGTTGGTCCCAAAACAGCGGCTGTGGTGATGGCGTTCGCGTTAGGAATGCCTGCTTTTCCGGTTGATACACACATCCACCGCGTGTCAAAGCGCTTGGGTTTGATCGAAGAGAAGACGACCGCTGATGCGGCGCATGAGATCATGGAGTGTCAAGTTCGACCGGAACTCCGTTTCCAGCTTCACATGCAGTTGATCACGCACGGTAGACAGATCTGCAAAGCGCGGCGGCCACTGTGCGGCGAATGTCCGTTGTCGGCGGGTTGCCCGTCGAGCACGGTGTGAGTTAGCGTCATTCCGGTCTCCGAGGCCCCTGATACCGCCCCTCTGGATTCCAGCCTGCGCTGGAATGACGGTTTGCTTAGTAGCATATTTGCGACGAGGTGAAAGCATGAAGATAGTCTCCGTAGAAGCGACCAAGGTAAACTACCCGCGATTGAAGCCGATGACGGTGCCGCGTCCGGGTCCGTCGCGCAGCGATCTCAACGCGCAGGCGACGCCGCTCCGGCGTTACACGAAAGATCCCAATTTCGGGTTCAGTCGCAAGGTTCCAGGGGGCGATCGCGATGTCGGTTGCATCGTTACGCTTGAGAATGGCACGTGGGGATTCGGTTTCACCGACCACGGTCGCACCACCGCGTCGCTCATCGAAGACTACCTCGCACCTGCGATTGAGGGGCGCGATGTGATGTCTACCGAGACCCTCTACGATCTGATGATTCGCGTCACTTCCGGTTTCGGCACTAACGCGCTCGTTGCATACGCGATCGCCGCTGTTGACCTCGCGATTTGGGACGCCAAGGGCAAAATGCTCGAAAAACCGGTCTACAGCCTCCTTGGTGGAAGCACCGACATCCTCAAGCCGCTCTACTCCACTGGCAACGACACTTGGTGGCAGAAGGAGCTCGGGTTCGAGAACTTCAAACGATTCAGCCCCTATGGACCACCGGATGGCATCGAAGGCATCAACCGCTTGGAAGAGGAGATCGCCGAGGCGCGGGAACTGGTCGGGCCAGATGCCGAGTTGATGCTCGATTTCTGGATGGGGCTGGATGTCGAAACTGCTGTTAGGACAGCGGAGAGATTGCGCCCGTACAACCTCAAGTGGCTTGAAGACGCGTTCCTGCCTGACACATTAGACGAGTACGAACGCTTCCGGACGCGCGTGCCTTGGCAGACGCTAGCTACAGGTGAGCACTGGTACGGCATCTACCCGTTCTTCCACGCCGCGAAAGAGGGTCTCGTCGATATCTTTCAGCCCGACATCATTTGGTGTGGCGGATTGACGCCGTTGATAAAGATCTGTCACGTCGCTGAATCCGCAGGACTATCCGTCATACCGCATGGCAGCGGTGGCACGGCGTACGGTCAGCACGCCTGCTAC
>VXTA01000339.1 GCA_009837685.1 Chloroflexota bacterium
CGACTACAAGGCTGGGAGTGCGAAGTGGTTTATTACGACGTGGTCGATCACGACGATGAATATGTTGAGGCGACCCACGCGAAGTTCGTCGAACTCGATGAGTTGCTTGAAACCTCCGACATCGTAAGCCTTCATGTCCCACTTGAGCGAACGACACACCACATGATTTCCGACCATGAATTCGCGATGATGAAGAACACCGCGATTCTTGTCAACACATGCCGAGGTCCGGTGGTTGATGAAGCCGCGTTGAAGCGCGCGTTGAAGGATGGTCAGATTTTCGGAGCGGGTCTGGATGTCACAGAGGTCGAGCCGATCGAGCTGGACAACGATTTGCCAAATTTTCCCAATGTGGTCATAACGCCACATTTGGCTACTCGCGCGCTCGAATCTGAGCACAATGCAACTGCGAATGCAGTTGCAAACGTAGCGAGAGTGGCGCGCGGCGAATCGCCAGAGTGGGTTGTGCCGCCCGTCTAGGTTCTACGGCGGTCACCGTGCGCGAATCGTGAATCGCAATTAACATTTAGGTTGCACGTGCACGGACGATGTCGGGAAAAATGAACGTTGCGCCACGTTGCGACTGCGCCGGACTTGCGTGATCCACTGAAACCCGAGACCGAAATCGTTGCTGTCGGCAACGAAAAGCCGCGAGAAGCTTGCGGCATATTCGGTGCATACATCCCAGGACACGAAGCTGCACGCGCCGCGTTCTTCGGAATCTTCGCTCTCCAACACCGAGGACAAGAGAGCGCTGGCATCGCCGCTTCAAACGGCACTTCGCTCAGTCTGACGGCGGAGGTCGGATTGGTTTCCCAAGTATTCCAAGAGAAAGACTTGGCAGACCTTCAAGGACATCTTGCGATCGCGCATACGCGCTACTCAACTACTGGATCCAATCGACGCCACAACGCTCAACCTATCATGGCCTACGGCCCGCGCGGAGCGATCGCCGTCGGCCACAACGGCAATGTCATAAACGCCATGAAGTTGCGGGATTTCTGCCGCGAAGAGTATGGCAGCAAATTCAACGGTAGCACCGACAGCGAGGTTATCGCCGAACTATTCGCAAAGATCCCGGGCGACGACTGGTTCGACATCTCTGACAAAGTCATGTCGTTGCTCAATGGCGCATATTCGTTGGTCATTATGACCAAGCATGAGTTGATTGCGGTCAGGGATCCGCTCGGAGTTCGCCCGTTGTGCCTAGGGAAATTGGACGGTGGTTGGGTTTTCGCTTCAGAAAGCGCGGCGTTGGACAACCTAGGCGCGGAGTTTGTGCGAGAACTCGAACCTGGGGAGGTGATGATCGTGAACTTGAACGGAATACAGAATTGGGTGTGGTCCAAGGCTTCCTCGACTCACAAAATGTGCATCTTCGAGCAGATTTACTTCGCTCGACCGGACAGTGTGCTCGATGGCAGTTTGGCTTATCAAAACAGGATGCGGATGGGCGCGATCGCTTATCGAGAGAACCCGGTCGAAGCAGACTTGGTCGTCGGGATCCCGGATTCATCGACGCCACATGCCGCGGGATTCGCGGCGGAAGCGAACATTCCATACTCCGAAGGTCTGGTCAGGAATCGCTATGTCGGTCGTACCTTCATTCAACCCGACCAATACATGCGTGACATCGGCGTCAAGACAAAGTTCAACGCGATGAAGCAAGTCATCAGCGGCAAACGCATCGTAGTAGTAGACGATTCGATAGTTCGCAGCACCACGATAAGACACGTTGTGAAGATGTTGCGAGAAGCCGGAGCTGCAGAGGTGCACGTCCGCGTTGCAGCGCCGCCGATCAAATCCACATGTCACTTCGGCGTGGACATGGCGACGCTCGATCAGCTTATCGCTGCTAACTACTCGATTGACGAAATCTGCGAAATCATCGGCGCAGACAGCCTGAGCTACTTGAGTCTGGAAGGGTTGGAAGAGGCGGTTTCGGCTGGTCGCAACGAGTATTGTCGTGGGTGCTTCACCGGCAAGTATCCGATCGACGTGCAACTCGAGATGGACAAGCTTCGCATGGATAGGCTAGTCGCCGAACCAGTTGGCGCATCTTAAGCGCAGATTGTGGATGACAGAAGTATCGGCTAAGGCGTACGCGGCTGCGGGGGTTGATCTGGACGCTGCGGCTCGCGTTAAACTCCGCATCGGCGACATTGCGCGCTCGACATATGCAGAGGGTGTAGTGTCGGCTCCCGGTGCTTTTGGTGGCGTGTTTGACGCTGATCCGAAAAGTGAGTATCTCATGGTCGCAAGTACCGATTCAGTCGGTACAAAGTTGCGGATCGCACAAGCGATGCAGAAGCACGACACGATCGGCATCGACATCGTAAATCACTGCGTCAACGACATACTTCCAGCCGGAGCTGAACCGCTTTTCTTCTTGGACTACATCGGTCTTGACGGTTATGACGACGATATGATCGCTGAGATTCTCACTGGCGTGGCGGCCGGTTGCGTGGAAAACGGATGTGCACTGATCGGTGGCGAAACAGCATCGCTGCCTGGTGTTTATCACGGCGACGACTACGATTTGGTCGGTTTCATCGTCGGTCGAGTCAGACGTGATCAGTTGCTTCGACCAGACCAGACAAGCGCGGGCGATGTACTCATCGGGTTGCCATCCAGTGGGTTGCACACGAACGGTTACTCGCTTGTCCGATCGATCTTCAATTCGGACGATGAGCCGAGTGCTTTGGATGTTGAGGTACCGGAAGACGGGCGGTCTCTAGGTGAGGCCCTGCTGGCGCCGCACAAATCGTATCTTCGGAAGTTGCGACCGGTGATGAATCGCGTGAAAAGTTTGGCACACATCACAGGTGGGAGCTTCGAGAAGAATGTTCCGCGTGCGCTGGCTCCAGGGCTCGGTGCGCAAATCGAAGTCAAATCTTGGATGCCACCGCCGCTGTTTCATTACATCCAAGAACAAGGCGACATCGAGATCGAGGAGATGTACAACGTGTTCAACATGGGAGTGGGAATGATCGTGTGTGCTGAACCGAGCGATGTTGATTATCTTCTCGACGAACTGGAGGATGCTTGGATCATCGGCGAAGCGAAGTTGCACGATGGTGTTGGATCGAAGGTTGAGTTCCGGAGTCTTTGACTTGGAAATACGAGTGCTGAAGTAGTGAAAAACACAAAAAAGCTGGCGTTGATGAGCGCGTATGATCGGCGCGGCTTGGTCGAGTTCGCGAAGCTTATCGCCGAGTGCGGATACGAGATTGTATCAACTGGCGGCACCGCTGCAGAGTTACGAGCTAACGGCATCGACGTGATCGAGGTTTCGGAGCTAACTGGCGCTCCAGAGATACTCGACGGTCGCGTCAAGACTCTCCATCCGAACATTCATGGCGGGTTGTTGGCACTCCGCGACAACGAGGATCACCAACGGCAGTTGGAGCATCTTGGCATTCGCGAGATCGATTTAGTGGTCAACAACCTGTACCCGTTCGTTGAAACCGTTCGCAACCCCGAAACATCGTTGCGTGATGCGCTGGAGAACATCGACATTGGTGGTCCGGCAATGACCCGTGCTGCGGCAAAAAACCATCCCAATGTGGTGATCGTAGTGGATCCTGCGGATTACGAACGAGTGGGAGCCATGATCCGTGATGGCGAGGTTACGCAGTCTGTACGTCGAAGATTGGCAGCCAAAGCATTCCAGCACGTCGCCGCGTACGATACCGCTATCGCAACCTATCTTCGGGAAGATACTGACAAAGGATCGGGCGGGGATCCAGAGTCAGAATTGCCGGCGGAGTTGACTTTCGGTTATTCACTTGTCGCGAGTCCCCGCTATGGCGAAAATCCTCATCAAAGTGCCGGAATTTACTCGATGCCGGGCGAAGACGGTGGTGTTGTCAACGCCGAACAGCTTCACGGTATTGACATGTCTTACCTGAACTATTTCGATGCCGATGCGGCGTGGGCAGTCGCACAGTCATTCACTGGGTTTGGTCCCCACGCCGCTGTGGTTGTCAAACACGCGAATCCGTGCGGATTGGCCGTTCGGGAAAACCAGACCGATGCCTGGGAGGCCGCACGTTCCGGTGATCCTGTTTCTGCATTTGGTGGAATCGTCGCTTTCAGCGAGGAATTGTCTGCCGATACCGCGGAGAAGATGCACGGATTGGTGTTAGACGTCGTTGTCGCGCCAGATTACGACGACGAAGCGTTGGAGACGCTGCGCAAACGCCGCCGAACTCGTGTATTGAGAGTGCGTAAACATTGCGAGGCACGTTGGGAGGTTCGATCGGTTTCTGGCGGCGCACTCGTGCAGGAGTCCGACAAACTTGTAGATGATGGCTTCCAAACCATGCGTGTCGTTACAGAGCGCCAACCGACCGACGGCGAGCAAATCGATCTTTGGTTCGCTTGGCGGGCGTGCAGGTTCGTCAAATCCAATGCGATTGTGTTCGCCAAGGATCGAACACTGGTTGGTATGGGAGCCGGACAGCCGAACCGCGTGACGAGCGTGCGCTTGTCAGCGCGGGTCGCAGGCGATCGGTCCGAAGGCGCAGTGATGGCGTCTGATGCCTTTATCCCGTTCCCAGATGCGGTGGAGGTTGCGGCGGAAGCAGGCGTGAAAGTGGTCGTTCAACCGGGCGGTTCGGTTAACGATGATGCTGTCATAGCCGCGGCAAACGAATTGGGTGTCGCGATGGTATTCGCCGGGAAGCGACATTTCTATCATTGATACATCCGGTGTTCACGAAACCGAAGTGTCCAGACTTTCAGTAGACATCATCATTCCGGTGCTCAACGAAGAGCACTCGTTGCCGCATTGCATCGCAACGTTGACCAATTATCTGTCGGAAGGTGTGGACGCCGATTGGGATTGGAGCGTCACCATAGCGGACAATGGTTCCGAAGATGCAACACCGGAGGTTGGACGGCAATTATCAGATGATCACCCAAATGTGAGATTGACTCGACTGGAGCAACGCGGGCGTGGACGGGCTTTGAAGAAGGCGTGGTTGGAGAGCGATGCCGACGTTCGATGCTTCATGGACGTAGATCTGTCGACGCAACTTGATTCGCTTGAACCGCTCGTTGACGCTATTGGACGGGAGGGTTATGACGTATCTATCGGTTCGCGACTGTTGCCAGATTCGCGGGTTGAGCGCCGGACCTTGAAGCGCGAGGTGGTCTCAAGGTGTTACAACGCGCTGATTCGGCTGATGTTTCCTAGAAAGACCTTCCGCGACGCCCAATGTGGATTCAAAGCGGTCTCACGCGAAGTCGCGGACAAGGTGGTTCCGCACATTGAAAACACGGGATGGTTTTTTGACACCGAGCTTTTGTTGCTGAGTCTGCGTGCTGGTTACAAGATCAAAGAGATCCCAGTTCATTGGGTCGATGATCCTGATACCCGAGTTCGGGTGGTATCAACCGCAATCGAAGACATAAAGGGATTGCTGCGAGTTCGTTTCTCACCAGCTAACGTGCCGCGGATCGAAAGCTGACGTTGGATAGATGCCTGATCGTGCAAAGTCGGACTCTCGGCGTAATATAACCTGTCTCGGAGAGTTCGGACGGACAGTGGATTGAATGATGCTCACACCATCAGAAGAACTAGAGCTTTCTTCGCCGACTTTGCGCGGCGCGACGGTCTCTATCGATTACCACAACGCGCAGGCGATCCTACGAACCGAACAACGTAACCCGAACGTTGTCTTCGAGGTATATGCCGGAACGGATGGGAT
>VXTA01000306.1 GCA_009837685.1 Chloroflexota bacterium
GTAGTAAGACATGTCGGAGAGATGGAAGCCTTGCCCATGGTCATCGTCGACGAGATGGTCGGATGCGTGTTCGTCGTGATGTTCATCTTCCACGTCGTCGTCGAACTGGGCGCCCGACGGGGCTCGGAGTTCACCTTCATGCTCATCGTGGTAATACTCGGCGATGAGTTCAGGGTGCTTGGTGAACCACCAGTCGTCGCGATGCTCGACGTTCGGTATTTTCTCGAAGTTGTAGTGAGGAGGAGGCGAGGCGATGGACCATTCAAGAGTTCTGCCATCCCACGGGTCACCGCCTGCGGGTACGCGCTTGCGGGCGCTGTAGAAAACGTTGATGAGGAATAACAGCACGCCGAAAGCCATGAGAAAACCGCCGGCTGAGGCATACATGTTGGTGTTTTCCCATCCCATGTTTTCGGCGTAGGTGAATACGCGGCGCGGCATACCGTCGAGTCCGAGCCAGTGCTGAGGAGCGAACTGGAGGTTGAAGCCGATGAGCATCAAGAGCCAGTTGGCCTTGCCCCACGATTCGCTGAGCATGTATCCGGTAGCTTTGGGCCACCAGAAGTAGATGCCGCCGAATATGGCCATGATTGCGCCGCCGAAGAGGACGTAATGGAAGTGCGCGACGACGAAGTATGTGTCTTGCTGTTGGGCGTCGGTGGGCACGGATGCGTGCATTACGCCGGAAAGGCCACCGATAGTGAACATGGCGATGAATGAGATTGCGAAGAGCATCGCAGTTGAGAAACGTACTGATCCGCCCCACATGGTCCCGATCCAGTTGAAGATCTTGACGCCTGTCGGTATTGCGATGGCCATTGTGGAGATGGCGAATGCGGAGTTGGCGGCAGGACCAAGGCCTACGGTGAACATGTGATGGCTCCACACGAACCATCCCATGAATCCGATTGCCACGCCGGCAAATACTAGGAAGGTATATCCGAAGAGCGGTTTGCGTGAGAAGACGGGAAGGATCTCGGAAACGATGCCCATTGCTGGGAGGATGAGGATGTACACCTCGGGGTGCCCGAAGAGCCAGAAGACGTGCTGCCAAAGGACGGGGTCGCCACCGGCAGCGGTGTTGTAGAAGTGCGTACCGTAGAGGCGGTCGACCTGAAGCTGGATCAGGGCGACGGTCAGGACTGGAAGTGCAAGGACGATAAGGACCGAGGTGACGAATGTCATCCATGTAAAGACGGGCATCTTCGTGAGGGTCATGCCCGGCGCACGCATGTTGAGAATGGTGACGATGAAGTTCAAACCCGCGGCGATGGATGCGATACCAAGGATGTTTAAGCCAATGACCCAGTAGGTCTTGCCGTGCGTGGGGTTGAACGCTACGTGTGAGTTTGGCGCGTAGCCGAACCAACCGCCGTTGGGTGCGTCCCCGACGAACCATGAGAAGTTCAGGAAGAGGCTGCCGAACAGGAATATCCAGTAGCTCAATGCGTTTAGGCGCGGGAAGGCGACGTCTCTGGCACCTATCTGGAGCGGCACGAGCCAGTTAAAGAACGCTGCTGAGAGCGGCATCACGACGAGGAACACCATGGTGGTGCCGTGCATCGTGAAGAGCTGGTTGAAGAGTTCGGGATCGACTAGGGTGTTGTCGGCCTGAGATAACTGCAAGCGCATGATCAGCGCTTCGATGCCGCCAACTAGGAACCAAAGGAAGGAGGTGACGGCGTATAGGGTGCCGATGCGCTTATGGTCAACCGTGCTTATCCAGCTCCAGATGCCGTAGTCGCTCTTCGGCCTGGGGAAGATGCGCGGGAACCTCATCGAGATGGGTTCGCTGCCTACTCCTGGATGTGTGGTTTGCATGGTCGAAGTGATTTGGAGACGGTCTAACGACGTTGAGGGACGCTGTTTCTAGTCTATCCGAGTTGGTTTGTCCTTATTCAAGCGTCGATATGTAGGCGATTAAGTCGTCGACTTGACTGGCTGGCAATTTCGGCACGACCATCGAGTTGGTGAAGCCGTCGACGATGAATGCGGCGGGATCATTGATCGACTCGCGCATGTAATCTTCTGCCGAAAGGCTAGTCCGTGTGCCGGCGCGGTCAGCGATGCCGATGAGGCTGGGGCCAACGATCGTTGTATCTGCATCGAGCGAGTGGCAGGCGTTACAACCGATGGACACGAAGAGCTGTTCGCCGCGTTCCTCAGGAGTACCTCCGGTAATTTGTGGCGCGGCAAGTTGCTCGATGTCGCCGGGAACGAGTCCCAAGAGGTAATCTGCAATGTTCTCGACCTCTTGAGACGAGAGATTGATCTTGTTGTCGGCGCGTTCCTGATATACCGCGGCATGGGCTTGCATGGAGGTGCCGATCTTGATGTCATTGGGATCGTTGATCCATTTGATCAGGTTTTCTCGTGAGTTCTCTTTAATACCCGCGCCGAGGAAGAGCCGATCACCATAGTGCGTCATGTTTGGCGCAGAAACGATGCGTGAATTTTCGATGTCGTCAAGCCAAGTCGCCCATCGAGAGTCTTGTTGCTGAATTTCGAGAGAGTAGGCGTCCTGCCGCCATGAGTCGTCGGTGTGACAGGTCTTGCAGTGGGTTGCGAAGAGAGTCTGTCCCTGTTGTTTTGAGCTACCAGATTCGAATGCTACGGGGGGTGTGCGCATTCCAGCGACCCACTGTTGAAAGCCTTCTTCGGTGTGAGCGATCACGCGGAAGCGCATGTGGGCGTGTGCGATACCGCAGAATTCGGCACATTGACCGTCGTACACTCCCGGCTCCTCGGCGATGAACCAGAGGAGGTTGTCGTTGAGAGGCACCATATCGATCTTGCCGGCGAGTTTAGGTACCCAGAAGCTGTGGATGACGTCTTGAGATGCAAGTTGCACGTTAACCGGGCGCCCGACCGGGATGTGCATCTCGTTAGCGGTCACGACTTCTTGGTTTGGATAACGGAACTCGAACCACCAGCGGTGACCGATAGCTTCGACTTCGAGGACGTCGCCCATGTCGGTTGGCGCTCCTCGCTGCTGTTCCCAGATGCCGATGATGGTTGGCACGGCTATGGCGGCAATCACGATGGACGGGAGCACCGTCCAGGTGATTTCGAGCTTGGTGTTGCCGTGGACCTGCTTGGGTATCTTGTCGTCGCGGCGACGATATCGTATCGCGGCATAGATGATGGCGCCTTCGACGACAATGAAGACGGCTACGGCGATCCAGAAGATCAGTATGAAAAGATTGCCCTGGTCCCGCGCAACGGGTCCGCCATAGCCGAAAGTGGATTGCGGATGCTCAGGTGAACAAGCCGCGAGGATAGAAGTTGCAGCGAGAGCCAGCACTACGAGTGCGAGCTTGTTGAAGTTGGAGGGAGTCAGCCAGTGTTGCATCTAGATGCGGTCTTGTCGTAGTGGTTTGACGGTCTGTCAGCTACTTTTCGGCTTCATCGCGCTTGCGTCAGCGCGGTTTCCCTCGGGGGCGTTAGGCATCAAGTTCAACCAAGAGATTAGAATATCATTCCGCGCCGCAAGTCGCAAAGTTAACAACTCTGAAGCCAATCGTCAATCGGATTTTGGATCTTTGGGCGTGAATTTTAGAAGTTCTGCTCTCTTGAGGTCTCTCTCATGAATCCAGCGATTCCCCAACGCGTATTAATAGCGACGCAGAACTCCGGCAAGGTGCGCGAGTTTCGTCGGTTGCTTGAGCATATTCCCGCGCAGTTCGTAGGGCTCGATGAATTGCCACCAGTCGTTGCACCGCGCGAGGATGGCGCGACTTTTTTAGACAACGCGAAGCTGAAGGCACACTACTATTCACAACACTTCGATTCAACCGCGCTGGCCGACGATTCGGGGTTGGTAGTGGATGCGTTAGATGGGGCGCCTGGAGTTCATTCAGCTAGATATGGCGGTGATGGGCTGAGCGACGAAGGTCGGACTGATCTCTTGTTGAGCAGGATGTCGGATGTGTCTCAAAAGAACCGCACGGCACGCTTTGTGTGTGCGGTAGTGGTTTGCAGACCGAGTATGGGCGAGGAATTCTTGCACGCGCTGGGCACAGTTGAGGGCCGGATTGCGTTTGAGAAGCGCGGAGTGAATGGTTTTGGATATGATCCAGTCTTCGTTCCCGATGGAGAGAGGCGAACGACGGCCGAGATGGATTCTGAAGAAAAGGATCAATTGAGCCACCGCGGAAACGCTATCCGTGCGATCGCTCCAGCGTTGGAACGGTTGTTGCTCGGCGGATAGGGACAAAACTCGGATCCGATTGTTCGACGGGTACAATCTCAAGCACGTGATTCCTCGCTTCCCCAACGGAGCAAGAAGGTAGTCAGCGCGTGACATCCCTCTCTACAAACCGAAAGATCCAGGATACGCTGGGGCGAAATGTCCGGGATTTGAGAATCTCGGTCACAGATCGGTGCAATTTCCGATGTCCGTACTGCATGCCGGCGGAGATATTCGGGGAGCGATACGAGTTTCTGAAGCGGGAAGAGATTCTCTCATTCGAAGAGGTCGTACGATTGACGCGGATATTCATTGGATTCGGCGTCACAAAGATTCGAATCACCGGAGGGGAACCACTGGTACGTTCGGATGTCACTTCACTGATCCAAGATTTGGCTTCAGTTGACGGCGTGACGGATCTTGCGATGACCACTAATGGGTTTTTATTGCCTCGCTATGCCCATGAGCTTAAGGAGGCAGGATTAGATCGTTTGACGATCAGTCTGGATGCGCTTGACGAGGAAGTATTCAAGCAGATGAGCGGTCGGCCGTACGGACCAGAGAAGGTCCTGGAAGGGATTGAAGCAGCGCGCGATGCTGGGTTTTCACCGTTAAAGATCAACGCGGTGGTTCAACGTGGCGTGAACGAACATACCCTCATCGAGACCGCGGAATACTTCCGTGGAACCGGCGATATTGTCCGCTTTATCGAATACATGGACGTAGGCAATCTCAATGATTGGGACCTGTCGCAGGTTGTGTCTGGCAAGGAAGTCATAGACCTGATCAACTCCGAGTTTCCATTGGAGCCGGTTGATGCGAACTACCAAGGCGAAGTGGCGTCCAGGTACCGGTATTTAGACGGTTCCGGCGAGATAGGGGTGATTACCTCAGTCACGCAGCCATTCTGCGGCGACTGCACCCGCGCCCGATTGACGACTGAAGGTCGGTTGGTCACATGTCTTTTCGCGACGCGTGGAACTGATTTGAAGGGTCCTATGCGATCAGGATCTTCAGATAGTGAACTCAGCGAGATTATCGAGCGCGTCTGGCTATCTAGGCGCGATCGGTACTCAGAGCTGCGGTCGGCAAACACTGACATGACTGGGGTTGGATCGCGACGAGAAAAGATCGAGATGTTTCGTCTCGGCGGCTGAATTGACGGAAGCGATAATGGTGCTTTTGATTTACGATGTTTCAATCGAGTGGTTCGCTACGATCGCGTGACTTCTATCAAGTCGATATGACACAACAGACTGAGACTAATCAAGAGACAGCGACGATGGTTCGCATCAACTGCGGTGTCGACTACCAGGCGCACCAGGGATTTGGTGCGTACAGCGCGATGGTCAAGGTCGGAGACGAGCAACTAGAGCCGATCGCCGGTGTGGTAGATGAAGACGCCACTTTCATCCGGTGCTGCTTGATGGCGGCAGTCAAAGGAATTGAGGCCGTGGATTTTTCTGGCGCGACCGTAGAAGTGGTGACGCCATCTACATGGGTTGCTGAGACGGTTGG
>VXTA01000127.1 GCA_009837685.1 Chloroflexota bacterium
CGTCGAAGGAAAACCCTCTGAAAACGATGATCGTGAAGCGATATGGGCGATTCGACCGCGCTGGTCGACGCCCTACTTCGTGCTTTTCACATTGCAGGTGGTTGTCGGCTTCGGCATCGCCACATACGACGGGGTCTCATCGACAACTCCTGACAAGTGGATACAGGCGTACTTTGATATCATTCTCCGTACTGGGCAGATCGGGATCGCGGCGGCGATCATCACTTTTACAGTCATCGAACTACTGAGTAGCACCATGTTGATGAGCGAATGGATAAGACACAACCTCGTGGAACCCGCGAAGGAAAGACGCCGCGAGGAAGGCCGCGCAGAATTCCGCGCCCAGGTAATCGCAGAGATGAAGGATTGGGACCGGCGCCGACGAGCCGCCGAACAGCGCGGCGAAACCTTCGACGAGCCGCTACCGTACTTGGAGAACGGCTCATCAAATCACCAGAACTGACCACTCTGCGCAAAACGAATCCTCTCTTCCTTGATGGGAAAGGGTGGTTGGGCCTGCCCCGGGCTTGAACCGGGGGTGAGGCTGAACCCATCATGTCGCCAACTCGACGACGATACTTCAACGCCGAAGGCATCGTCGTCCGTGCCCGAGACCTCGGCGAGGCCGACCGCATCGTCATCCTCCTGACCCCGAACCGCGGTCTCATCTCCTGCGTGGCACGCGGCGCACGACGTACGACGTCGCGAACCGGTGGGCACGTCGACCTGCTGCGACACATCACCGCCCACATCTCAGAAGGCCGATCCGACCTGCACGTCATCAGCCAAGTCGAAACCGTCAACGCCTACCTCCCCCTCCGCAACGACCTCGACCGCCTAACCTTAGCCTCCCACTTCGCCGAAATCTCCGAACGCTTCTCGCTACAGAACGCCGCCAATCCGCACTTATTCGCCCTACTACGAGACTCCCTGACATACGCCGAATCCACACCCAAACCGACCCTCTCCCTTCTACGCCTCTGGCACGAGACAACTCTTCTGACCACCACCGGCCTCCAACCCCAACTCCACCGCTGCGTCCGCACCAATACCGAAATCCCACCCGACGATCACTGGTTCTCACCCTCCGAAGGCGGCCTCATCAAACGACCTGACCAAGTGGATACAACTACATCTCCCGATCCGATAGCCTTCAATCACCCCGAAACCACGCCCATAATCCCAGCTCCCCTAAACACCATCAAACTGCTGCGTCATATAACTCGCACTCCGGATTGGGGGCGATTGGAAGGGTTGCGAGTTGATACGCGGGATGTTGAAGGCGGATTAAGAGTGATGGGCGCAATGCTGAGGTATCAGCAAGAGCGCGGCGTCGGCAGAGCGGAACGCGTGATGGGGGAGGTTTCGGGCTAATGAAACCTAAATCCAACGACCGTCAAACTACTCCTCTTCAAGAACACCCGCGGATTGCAGATACTTGAAGAGTTCAGAGTCGATCTCCAAGACGACCAACGATTGACCGTCGATGATCTTCTCGTAAGCCTCTAACGACCGTCGGAACTCGTAGAACTCCGGCGCCTTCTCCAAAGCTTCGGCCAAGATTGTGATCGCCTCTTGCTCCGCCTCACCGCGTAGCCTGGCCGCAGTACCGTTTGCCGTCTCCAAGATGATCTGGACTTCACGGTCTACTTCGGCGCGAATCTCTCGATCCCTCTGTGTACCTTCTGCACGCAGACCGTCCGCGATGCGGGCACGTTCGGCTCTCATGCGGGCGAACACCGACGCCTCAATCTCGGTCGGGAAGTCCGCTCGCTTGATGCGAACATCGACGATCTCGATACCCAACTCGTCCACGAGCGGACGTAGGTAGGCAACCGAGGCGTTGCCGATGATTTCTGGACGTTCCTCGCGCGAAAGCGCATCCAACTCTTCATTGGTTGCTGGACGCGCACGAGTTGCCACTCCATCAACAGCCTCGTCAGTCAGCAGGATCGTCAGTCTAGGATCGCGTAGATTGTTGTTGAACAGATCCAATGCCTGCTGACGCGATATCTCCGACCGGTTGCTAGCTTCGGCAATTCGGCGCATCACCTGCTCGCGAGTCTCCGAGATAACCTCGGACTGCGTGTCCAAAGCAACTTCACGGCGAAGCTGCGAGTTGACGATGTCGGATACACGCGAAACCGCTTCAGTCTCCGTTCGCAGACGCTGGAAGAACTTCAGCGGGTCGATGATGCGGTATCGAGCGTAGGCGTCGATAACCAAGTTCCGCTTGTCAGATGTCAGCAACGATGCCGGCTGGGCATCGACACGCAACAGTCGACTGTCCATCTTGACGACAGTTTCCACGAACGGCTGTTTGACGTACAGGCCGGGGCTGCGGTAGTCGCGCTGGAAAGCACCGAAACGAGTGACGATCGCAAGCTGTGTCTCGTCAACCGTGAACAGCGCTTGCGGTATAAGGATGAACGCCGCAACGATGACGATGATGATCGTGAGTATCAGGCGGGGCATAGTGCTATTGACCTCCGCCGGTGGTTGTAGATGGGTTTGTCAGAGAGTTGCCAGACAACGTTCCCAAGCTGTCGAGAGGCAGCAACGGCAGCGCGTTCGAACCGGAGTTGATAACGATCTTCGATTTGCCAGCCAGAATACGCTCGACCGCTTCCAAATAGAGGCGCGTGCGAGTCACATTCGGCGAAATATCGTAACCAATTAGGATAGCTTCGAAACCTTCGGCTTCACCACGTGCGCGCTCGATACGCCCCTGTTTGAAGCCGTCCGCCTCTTCAACGATCTGTGCCGCCGCACCAGTCGCCTGAGGTATCTGAGATGCCTCGTAGGCCTCCGCCAAGTTGATGTCGCGTTCCCGATCTTCGCGGGCTCGCACGACATCTTCGAAAGCGTCCTGCACCTCAGCTGGTGGGTTGACATTCTGCAACAGCACCTGGAGAACGTCGATGCCAGTGTTGTAGTCGCGGGCGAGTTCGCGCATCTTGTCCAAGATGCTCGCCTGCACCTGCTCCTTCTCGGTCGTCAGCACGTCGTCGATGTTGCGGGCACCGACCACCTGTCTCACCGCCGTCTCCGCAATGTCGCGCAGCGTCTCACCATCCGGCATTCCAGGCGGTACATCGCGATCCGGGTCGCCGGGATCATCGACTTCGAACAGGAAGCTGCGCAAGTTAGATATGCGGTACTGCACAACCATCTGCACGTCGACGATGTTCTCGTCGCCGGTGATCATCTCAGATTCGATTTGAACCGGCGTCGTGCTTGAGCCGTTCGGGGCGCTACGGAAACCGAGTTCAAGTCGACGTGTATTCGTTACGGGCACCACGTTTCGAGTGCCGACGGGGCCCGGCCAGTGCCAGTGAAGACCTTGGTCGGCGATCGCAACGAATCGGCCAAACGTCCGCAATGCCGCCTGCTCTTCAGGGCCGACCGTGTAAACACCTGTTGCCAGCCAAACAACGGCCGCTATCGGTATCAATAAGAGGACTACCGCACTTGCCCGGCCTGACCCGCCACCACCTTGTTCGGATGAATCTCGTGAAGTCCCTTCGTCATCGCCACCCATACCGGGAATGCCACCAAGCGCCTCGCGAATGCGCTGCATGATGTCGCCGAACGTGACCTCCGGCTCCTCGTCGCGCTCCGGCGGGCGATACATCAGCGAATCGTCCGAACCCTTGTCGGTAGCTGATGCTTGTGGGGAGTTGGACATCTAGGAAATTATCGCGTCTTGGATCACGCCAACAGAAGCTAGATACGTGGAATGCGAGGGCAGAGTTTTCAGTCGGAGTTCAGATCCGTATGCGATGAGTCTGGAACGAGTCCTTAGACGCAATTATATGTAACGTGACTCTACGAAACGGTCAACACATCAACAGGTTGCAATCCAACAACCCTGTTGGTTAGCCCCTCACCCGGAGAACACCGCCAGACCACCTCCGCTTACCACGCTCCGCAATGCGATCGAGCCAAGTTTAGTCGCCTATGGCCCCGCCGATGTCCCGTTGCTTGAATACCCAAGCCGTCGCCACGACCAATACGGCGCTGTAACCGAGGATCGCAACGAATACTCCGACGGTCTCCGAAGAATCCAGTTCCGACGGCACAGTTGTCCAAGAGAGGAAGGATTGAAAGAGAAGAAAATCCGCAACATCGCCAAGCGTGTTGTTGAGGCGGAGAAGCGTCGCGAGTATGGACTCCGCGACGAAATATCCAACTGAGAGAGTTATCCCGACGCCGCGTGAGGTCGTCAGCACTGTAGCGAGGACGCTGAGAACTATGAATGGCAGTAGTCCGTACACGGTTTTGAGGAAAATCAAGACTACTTCGGACCATTTGCCGGAGTCTGCGATGCTGCCGCTCTCGTCAGTGGAGATTAGTGCGATTGCCAAGCTGGAAGCCACGGCGACTAGTGCAATGATGACAAGCGCGTCAGAAGACATCCTTAAGAGCAGCAGAAGCTTGGCGAATAAGAATTTCCATCGCCCGATGCCGCCCGCAAGAACGGTTCGTAGAGTGCCGTAACCATATTCGGATCCCACGATTGAAGCCGCGAGAATCATGATGAGGATGGGGCCTATCGCAACGGGTCTGAAAGAAGAGATAATGGCAATGCTTTGAGTGATGCTGTTGGGAAGCGTGAACCCTCTGCGAAGCTGTTCTCGGTCAGCGAATCCATCACAAACCCCTTCGGCGCGCCATGCGTCCATCTCCTTTAGGAACTCTTCGCGTCGATCTTCGGGGAGTTGATCTAAACCCGGTGGCATTCGATCGTTCACAAAGTCCGAACATGTGATCTCGATATAGCCAGGTGTGGGTTCCTCCCACGACACGCTGTATGACACGAATCCACCACCCATTAACATGTTGACATCGTCGTTGTTAAAAGCCAGATAATTGACCCAAATGCCGAGTTGCGAGACTAGGACAGCTATTACGAGGAGTATCCACGGCATCCGGAGACGACGTACCTTGAACCATTCCCATTTGGTGAGGCGAAGTGTGTGTTGCATCACTCGTTACTCGTTTCCTTCTTCGCCGGTGACCTCGAGGAAGTATTTCTCCAGCGAACCGGGGCCGGAACTAGTCTCGATGACATAAACCTCCGACCGTCCGAGGACCGTTGATATCTCAGCGAGTTCGTCGCGAGAGGAAGACACGACAACCTCGCCATCTTCCATCCGCACCTCTGAAATCCAATCGAGCGCCGAAAGGATCGTTACAGCTTTCTCGTCGTCCGTGGTCTTGAGGCGGACATGCTCGTCGGATCGGAGAATGTCTGACACGGAACCTTGGGCGATGAGGTTTCCGTTGGACATGATCACGACGCTGTCGCACATCTGCTCGACCTCGTTCAACAGGTGGCTGGCAACGAGCACGGTTCTCCCGTCCTCGGCAAGTTGCCGGATGAGGTGACGAACTTCAGCCATGCCTGCGGGGTCCATGCCGTTGGTGGGCTCATCTAGCAAGAGGAGTTCGGGATCGCCCAAAAGCACAAACGCCAGCCCAAGTCGCTGTTTCATACCGAGGGAGTAAGTGCTGAAGCGACGGTCTCCGCTCTCTGCTAGACCGACCTTTTCGAGGAGACCGTCGATGTCTTCAGGTTCGCCCCGCTGAAAGATGCCTTGGAAGTAGCGGAGATTCTCACGACCAGTTAAGTAGGGATAGAAGGATGGATACTCAACAATCGCTCCGACGCGGCGCAGGGACTCTTCAAGAC
>VXTA01000236.1:0-1340 GCA_009837685.1 Chloroflexota bacterium
GAGCTCCCGGGTACTGTCCGCTTCCGTGACGCACAAGGCAACTTGGTCATCGCTGTTGAAAACGTCGAGACATACCACGAAAACGTCGAAATCCCGGATGGTTACCGACCAGCAGTGGAAGTCGGCGATTGGGTAGACGCCGGTTCCAACCTCATGACGTTGACCGCGGCAGGCCGACGCGATGCAATGGGTGATGACGGTACTCTCGCACTTCCCGAAGACTTGGTCTCACAAGTCTCCGGCGAAGTTGAAAGCATCGATGACGACGCGATACGCATCGCCTGGTACGAAACCGCCGAGCGCGAATACATGCCACAGAGCAACGCCGACATCCTCGTCTCCGAAGGCCAGGAAATCGAACCTGGAACACAGTTGACCGATGGCACCAGCAACCCCCACGACATCCTCCGAATCAGCGGGATCGAGGCGGTACAGCGCTACCTCGTGGAAGAGGCGCAACGCGTCTACCGCTCGCAAGGTGTGAAAGTGCACGACAAGCACTTCGAAGTCGTCGTGCGGCAGATGCTCCAAAAGGTGCGAATCGAAAGCACCGGCGACTCGAAGCTGCTGATCGACGAGGTCGTTGACCGCTCACAGTACCTGCAAGCCAACGAGGAAGTCCGCGAGCAGAACGGCGAACCCGCAACCGCATCGCCCGTGTTGCTTGGCATCAGCCGTGTATCGCTAATGTCGCACAGCTTCTTGGCAAAGGCGTCGTTCCAGGAAACCGAACGTGTCCTTACCGACGCCGCGCTGCAAGGCAGCGTAGACAGATTGACCGGCCTCAAAGAGAACGTCATCATCGGACGGATGATTCCCGCCCGACTCGACCGCTCTGCCGAAGGCCGCGAACTGCTCGGACTGCCCGACCCCGAAGCCGTGCCAGCTCAGCCTGTCACCCAAGGTTGGGAAGAGGCTCTCGCAGCTATCGCCAGCGACGACATGGCGGCATCCCTCGCCGCATTCAACGTCGACAGCGATTCCGCAAGCGTCTCCATCGGCTTCTCCGGCGAAGACGGTGCCGGCGAAGAGGCAGAACCCGACTTCTCGAACCTCGCCAGCGCCTTCTTTGGCGACATGGCTCAGCCAGACGAACCCGTCATCGCATTCGACGACGACAGCGGCGACGAAGAGTAAACCAATACCGCCCCTTTCGCGAAGCGAAGGGGGCGCGAAAGAGCGAAGCGATTTTCGCGGGGGATGCCCACCGTCAAACGCGCCGCAACACCCTCGTCATTCCGCCGTTCCCTATTCGTCATTCCCGCGCAGGCGGGAATCCAGAGGGGCGGTGCAAAGGCGGTTAACGCCGAGTCTCACGCGATTATCATTGCCCCTTAGTG